>NZ_DATGNR010000056.1:0-87458 GCF_035306605.1 Xanthomarina sp.
CATTCCGAACAGAGAAGTTAAGCCCATTAGCGCCGATGGTACTGCATTTGTGGAAGAGTAGGTCATCGCCTTTTTAGAATCCCGATTCATTTATTTGAATCGGGATTTTTTTTTGGAATAATTTGAAAAAATAATCGGAAATCTCTTTCTTAGGTTCTTTTGATATTTTTATTATAGAATATGTTTGTATCTTTATATTAGTAGTGAAACGATTTATATGTTATTCTTTTGGAAAGTAATAAAGAACTAGACTTGGCTTGGGCCTTTATCAATAATACGTCCAGAAATATATTCTTAACGGGTAAGGCAGGTACTGGAAAAACAACTTTTTTACACAGGCTTAAAAAGGAATCCCTTAAACGTCTTATTGTTGTTGCTCCTACAGGAGTGGCTGCTATTAATGCCAAAGGAGTCACGATACATTCATTTTTTCAAATGCCTTTCGGTCCAATAATCCCTTCGAAAGAAAATCACCAAACTTTAAATTTTAGTAAAAAGTTCAGTAAAACCAAAATTGATATTATTAAATCCTTGGATTTATTGATTATTGATGAAATAAGTATGGTTCGTGCTGATTTACTAGATGGTATAGATCAGGTATTAAAGAGATATAGAAAATCTAAAAAGGATTTTGGAGGGGTTCAAGTTCTGATGATTGGGGATTTACAACAATTATCACCTGTAATAAAAGATAACGAATGGAACTTATTAAAATCATATTATAATACAGAGTTTTTTTTTAGTAGTCATGTATTTCAGTCTTGTAAAGCATTGACTATTGAGTTAAAGCATATTTACAGGCAGGATAATCAAAAGTTTATCAAGATTTTAAACGAAGTTAGGAATAACTCATTAACACAGGCTTCGGCTGATGCACTAAACAGTCGTTATATTGAAAACTTTAGGCCTAATCCTAAAGAAGGATATATTTATTTAACCACTCACAATAGAAAGGCTGAAAATGTAAATTTGGAAGAATTAAAATCGTTGTGTTCAAAGGTATATAGCTATAAGGCTGAAGTTGGAGGTAAGTTTCCAGAATATTCTTTTCCTACGGATGAAATACTTAATTTAAAAGTTGGGGCGCAAGTAATGTTTATTAAAAATGATAGTTCTCCAGATAAACGTTACTTCAATGGAAAAATTGGAAAGATTGTAGGCCTTAATAAAAATGAAGTTATTATACGTTGTCCGGAGGATGATTTTGATATAACCACAAGTCCAGAAGTTTGGGAAAATATAAATTATACTGTAGATAATGAAACAAAGGCTATAAAAGAGGAGAGAGTTGGGTTTTATAAACAAATTCCATTAAGGTTGGCTTGGGCTATTACTATACATAAAAGTCAGGGTTTAACATTCGAAAAGGCCATTATAGATGCGGCAGGTGCTTTTGCACATGGCCAAACCTATGTGGCATTAAGTAGATGTAAATCTCTGGAAGGACTTGTTTTAAAAAGTAAAATCAGCTCTAGTCATATAATTAGCAATACTGATATTAATTCCTTTAATAAGGAATCTGAGGTAAATGCTCCAGATGAAGATGTTTTAAGGCAATCACAATGCGAATTTCAATTAGATTGTATTTTTGAGATTTTTAATTTTCATGATTTTTTGTTTCCGGTTAATCGTACTTTAGATATTTACTATAAAAATAGAAATAGTATTGAAGGTAAAATAGAGCAGGCTTTATTAAGGATTAAAGAAGAAGCTGTAATTCCATTTTTAAAAATTAATACAAGCTTTATTGATCAGTTGAAGGGTATTTTAAATAATGGCGAACTTCCTGAAGATTGCAAATTAGTTCAAAAACGATTTAGTAAAGCTATTGGTTACTTTAAAGCTAACACTGAAAACATTATTGTTTCTGCTTGTAAAGCTCTTGTGTTTACAACAGATAATAAGGAATTGGAAAAGGAGCTGACTAAACACATGGATCTTATTGAGGAATTGTTAGAAGTAAAGCTTTTATACTTTAATGAGTTAGGTGATAATTTTGACAGTCATAAATTTTTGGAATTAAAAGCGAAATCTGCTTTTATAACTAAAGAAAAACCTAAGGTAGATAGGAAAACCGTTGTTGAAGGGACTTCTAATGTTATTTTATTTGAATTACTTAGAGAATTAAGAGATCGTATTGCTAAAGAAAATGATTTAATCCATTACCAAATATTTAATCAGAAGTCTTTATATGAAATGTGCGAAGTTTTACCAACTTCAACAAAAGACCTTTTAACAATTAATGGAATGGGAAAAGTACGAGTTGGAAAATATGGAGATGCCATTTTAAAAGTTATTCATGATTATTTAGAGCAAAATAATATAGATGTTCCACACAATACTAGTCGAATTCAATCTGAAACAATCAAAAAACCGAAGGTTGATACCAAAAAACTATCTTTAGATCTTTTTAAAGCCGGTAAAAACATTCAAGAAATTTCAGAAGAAAGAGAATTAAATGAAAACACCATTTTTGGGCATTTAGCTAGTTTTATTCCCTCAAAGGAAATTAAAATTACGGATTTAATGCCCGAATCTCATTTTAACGAATTGAAAGAAATTATTCCTAATACAGCTTTTGAAAACCTATCGGATTTAAAACATCAATTGGATGAGAAGTATACCTATGGTGAATTACGATTGGTTTTAGAATATTTAAAAGGCTAAATTGTTACTTTTTTATTTAAAAGTTAATAGATTTTTAACTGTGTTATTTGGAGGATGGTTTATCAAACATACTATCCATAATAGTCTTTAAACCAGTGAAAGCTAAGTAAACTGCAAGAACACAAATTAATATTGAAACAATTAGTATGGGTATATATAAGGGTTTTTCCTGATTGCTAAAAGCGATATAAATTAGAGTAGGACCAAGAAACATACATAATAATGAAAGCCCCATTTTTTTTAGCCCCTTTATTAGTACATCTTTGTTTGTTCTTTTAGTTTCCATGATTGTAATTTTTTATTGCTTCGCGAACATTTTTATATTGGTTTAAAAGAGATTGTGCTTCATTTTTAGAAATTTGTAGTACCTTCATAATCATATTTACACCTCTTTCTACAAGTTTATTATTACTTAGTTGCATATCCACCATTTTATTTCCTTTTACATGACCAAGCTTTATCATAGTTGCTGTGGTAATCATATTTAACACTAACTTTTGAGCTGTTCCAGCTTTCATTCTAGAACTTCCTGTTACAAACTCTGGCCCTACAACTACTTCAATAGGATATTTAGCTGTACTAGACAAAGGACTATTTTTATTGCAGGTAATACATCCAGTAACTATTCCGTTGTCATTACAGTTTTTTAATGCATGAATGACATAAGGTGTTGTTCCTGAAGCTGCAATTCCTACAACGATATCTTTTTTCGAGATATTATGCTTTTGTAAATCTTCCCAGCCTTCTGTTTCCGAGTCTTCTGCAAATTCAACCGCTTTTCGTATGGCCGAATCTCCTCCTGCAATTAATGCAATTACCAAATTATGCGAAACACCGAAGGTTGGGGGACATTCAGAGGCATCTAAAATACCTAATCTTCCACTTGTACCCGCACCAATATAAAATAATCGACCACCGTGCTCTAGTTTCTCAACAATCTGTTTAACTAAGGTTTCTATCTGAGACAAGCTTTTTTCTACTGCTTGTGGTACTGTTCTATCTTCTGCATTAATATTTGAAAGCAACTCGTTAACATTCATCTTTTCTAGATGATTATAGTTAGAGTCTTGTTCGGTAGTTTTTATAAATTCCATGATTTCAAAAATACTGAATTTAATAATCTAAGTAAATGTTTGGATGGGTTTATTCTTGTACGATATAGTTTACTTCTGAAACCTCCGATAATCTAAAATAGCCTAAAGGATAGTTGTTTGGATTTGTAATGTTTATACAATTTCCTTTTACAGTAGCTGGTTGGGTTTCAAAAGGACCTCCGGCTGCACCAGTTTGTTGTAATAAAATATACATAAATTCGTAGAATTGTTTTGAAACCCCATTACTTCTTATAAGAACTTCATCTCCTGGTTTTAATTCTTCTTCGACATAGTATCCGAAAATTAGATTTCCGTTCACAAATTCATCCTTAAAGGTATCCAAAGTGGCTAAAACTGGAATGTTCGGTATATATTCAAAAAAATAATAATTTTCTTCATCTACAGGGTCTGTGAAATACGGTTTAATTTCGGTGTCTTCACCAGAAATACCGCCTTCCAAATTCTGCTCTACAAATTCAATTTCGCTAACAGGTAAAAGCGTTTCTGTAGCAGTATATGTTTCGTTGTTATAGGTAATGGTTAAGTTGTAAACCCCATTTAATTCAGTAATAAAATTAGAGTTGTAATAAATGCCTGTATCGCTATCTTCTATAAAATGGAATACATTATTATGTTGGTCTGTGATGCTTACTTGTGCGTTATTAGCAGGAGGCACACCATCATTGAAATAGGGAGCTGTAGTTGTTAATTTAATAATTTGATTGGTTCCTGGAGTTCCTTTTACCCAATTAATGGAAGCTTCAATTACTAAACGTGGTTCTGTTGTTGGTACGTCTACCTCAATTACATCTTCACACGAATAAAGTGCTAAGGTTAATATGAGTAAAAATATATGCTTTTTCATTTTATTAAAATTTGAAATTATACGATATTGAAGGAACAATTCCGAAAATTGATAATCTTAACGCTTCATTAACTCGTGTTTCTTCATTTTGTTTAAAAGAAATAGAAGCTGCATTTTTTCTGTTATATGCATTGTAAATTCCAAAAACCCATTCACTTTGCCAACCTTTATTTTTATCAGGTTTAGGTGTATAGGTAGCCGAAATATCTAGTCGATTATAAGCGGGTAATCTGTATTCGTTTCTTAAACCATAGTTGGGAATATTAATTCCGTTATATACGTATTGTGCGTCTGGATAAGTAATGGGTTGTCCTGTTTGGAATAAAAAATTCACATTAAAACTCCATTTTTTTGTTAAATCGTAACTAGCTGTAATGGATATATCATGTGTTTTGTCGTATGGAGTTTTATACCAATCGCCATTATTTATTCCTGGTTCAAAGGATGACCTTCCAGGTGTTCTTTGTTCAGAATTAGCTAGGGTATAGGCAAGCCAACCTTTAAAACGACCTAAATTTTTTCTAAATAGTAATTCTAAACCGTACGCCTTAGCTTCTCCATTTAAAATAACTTGCTCAATGGCGTTATTAGCAATTAAATCTGCACCATCTATATAATCGATTCTATTTTTTACTTTTTTGTAAAAGGTCTCAACTTCTAAAGAATAAGTATTTTCCTTAAAGTTTTTAAAATAACCTAAAGCAACTTGATCTAGTTGTTGTGGCTTGATGTATTTGCCACTTGGGGTCCAAATATCTAAAGGAGTAGGTGAACTTGTGTTGGATAACAAATGTAAATATTGGTTCATTCGGTTGTAACTAGCCTTAATTGATGCGCTGGGATTTAGTTCGAAGGCCAAGGCCAATCTTGGTTCTAAATTACCAAAAGACTTTATAACATCACTACGTTTAAATTTATCCGTTCCAATAGGAATTGCTTTTTGGTAAATTTGAAGGTCTTGATTATAAATTACAGCCTGGTTATTTTCATAAGTATTTAATTCGTCTTGACCTAAGCGTAAAAAAGTACTGTAACGTAAACCATAGGATGCCATTATTTTATCAGTTAATTTGTGTTCTACATCTATATATATGGCATTTTCAAAAGCGTATTTATCTATAAGTTTCTGTGCATTAATTCCAGACTCTGGATTTGAAGGCTCGATTTCACCAGGATTAAATTTATGATAGATGCTGTTTAATCCATATTGGAAATTTATTTTGTTACTTAAATAGTGCTTGAAGTCGTATTTAATATTTACGTTTCTTATGCCAGAATTCCATTTAAATTCTATAAAACCTAGATCTAAACCGTAATAATAATCGGAGTATATTAAAGAGAGGTTAGAGAATAATTTATCTGAGAACAAATGGTTCCACCTAAAATTTAAAACACTATTTCCATAGGTGTTTTTAAAACTATCATTGAAACTTAAAACATCCCTTCCAAAGTAGCCGGATAGATATACATTGTTATTTTTATTGAGTTTGTAACTTATTTTGGTGTTTAAGTCATAAAAATAGGCCTTGTTTTCAAGGTCGAAAATAGGCAAAAATAGATGGGCGTAAGTTGCTCTACCTCCCAATAAAAATGAACCCTGTCCTTTGTTTATTGGACCTTCGGCTAAAAGTCTGCTGGAAATTAAACCAATTCCCCCATTAACTTTAAACTTGTTACTATTTCCTTCTTTCTGATAAATATCTAAGACCGAAGATACACGGCCACCATACCTTGCAGGAATGCCTCCTTTAAATAGTTTTAAATCCTTTATTGCATCCGGATTAAATACAGAAAAGAAACCAAATAGGTGAGAGGAGTTATAAATAGTTGCTTCGTCTAGAAGTATTAAGTTTTGATCTGATGCCCCTCCACGCACATTAAATCCTGAGGAGCCTTCGCCAGCACTTGTAACTCCAGGTAATAATGTTATAGCCTTTATAACATCAGCCTCTCCAAACACTACAGGGATTTTCTTAATAGTATTTGAACTCAAGGAATTGACACTCATTTGTGGTTTTTTAATATTTAATTTTTCAACATTTTGAGTGATAATTATTTCGTTTAAATTTTCAAGCGCTTCCGTTAAGCTAAAGTTTTTGCTTAAATTAGTTTCTAGAATAATGGTTTCTGATATATCGGTATATCCTAAATAGCTAACAACTATATTATAAGTTCCTTTTGGAATGGTAATGGAATAGAACCCATATTCGTTGGTAGTAGCTCCAGTATTTAATTCTGGAAATAGAATATTTACACCAATAAGTGTTTCGTTGCTGCTAATATCAGATACAATACCACTAAGGGTTACCTTGTCTTGTGCAAAAATCTCGCTATAACTTAATCCTGTAATTAAAAGTAAACAGAGAAATCTAATTTTCATTAATAAAGCATTTTGACTAAAGTTATAAAAAAAAGCTCCCAGAAGGAGCTTTAATTTATTAAATGTTATTTTTGAATTAAATAGCTTGTAAAATGCTATTTAATGTTGTGCTTGGTCTCATGATTTTGTTAGTTTCATTTTCTCCAAATCTATAATAACCACCAAGATCTGTAGGCTGTCCTTGTACCTCATTTAATTCTTGCATGATTTTCTCTTCGTTTTCTTCAAGCTGTTTAGCAATAGGAGCGAAGATAGCTTGCAATTCATTGTCTTTAGTTTGTTCAGCTAAAGCTTGTGCCCAATACATAGCTAGATAAAAATGACTTCCTCTGTTGTCAATTTCTCCAACTTTTCTAGAAGGTCCTTTTTTGTTATCCAATAATTCTTCTGTAGCAAGGTCTAATGCTTCGGCTAAAACTAATGCTTTTGGGTTGTTTGTAGCTTCGCTTAAATGTTCTAATGAAACAGCCAGTGCTAAAAACTCTCCTAAAGAATCCCAACGTAAGTGGTTTTCTTCTAATACTTGTTGAACGTGTTTTGGGGCAGAACCTCCAGCTCCAGTTTCAAATAAACCACCACCATTCATTAAAGGCACAATAGAAAGCATTTTTGCACTTGTACCCAATTCTAAAATCGGGAATAAATCGGTTAAGTAATCTCTTAATACGTTTCCAGAAACTGAAATAGTATCTTTTCCTTCTTTAACTCTTTCTAAAGTGAATTTTGTTGCTTCAAAAGGGGATAGAATTCTAAGATCTAATCCAGAAGTGTCGTGGTCTTTTAAGTATAGGTTTACTTTTTTGATTAATTCAATATCGTGAGCTCTGTTTTCATCTAACCAAAATACAGCAGGGGTTTCAGAGGCTCTAGCTCTTGAAACGGCTAATTTTACCCAATCTTGAATTGGGGCATCTTTAGCTTGGCACATACGCCAGATATCTCCAGCTTCAACTGTATGTTCAATTAATACATTTCCTGAAGCATCAATAACGCTAACAGTTCCGTTAGCTTTCATTTCAAAAGTTTTATCGTGAGAGCCGTATTCTTCAGCTTTTTGAGCCATAAGCCCTACGTTTGGTACTGATCCCATCGTTGTTGGATCAAAAGCACCATGTTCTTTACAGAAATCTATAGTTGCTGTATAAATTCCAGCATAACTACTATCTGGAATTACTGCTTTAGTATCTTGTAGTTTTCCATCGGCATTCCACATTTGTCCAGACGTTCTAATCATGGCCGGCATGGATGCATCAATAATAACATCACTTGGTACATGAAGGTTGGTAATTCCTTTGTCACTATTTACCATAGCTAGAGCTGGGCCATTTTTATAGGCTGTAGCAATGTCTTCTTGTATTTCTAGACGTTTAGCTTCAGGAAGTTCTTGTAGTTTTTCTACTAAATTTCCAAAACCATTATTAACATCTACACCAATAGATTTAAATGTATCACCATGTTTAGCAAACAAGTCTTTGAAAAATACTTTTACAGCATGACCAAAAATAATTGGATCACTAATTTTCATCATGGTAGCTTTCATATGTAAAGAGAATAGAACCCCTTGGTCCTTAGCATCTTTAACTTGAGCTTCTAAAAATTCAATTAAAGCTTTTTTGCTTAAAACAGTAGCATCTATAATTTCGCCTTCTAGTAGATTTAGATTGTTTTTTAATACTTCCGTTTCACCATTTGCTCCTTTAAATTGAATAGAAACTGTTGTCGCTTTATCTAAAGTCATCGACTTTTCATTATGAGCAAAGTCACCCGCATCCATAGTTGCTACATGCGTTTTAGAATCTTTGGTCCAAGCTCCCATAGAATGAGGGTTTTTCTTGGCGTAGTTTTTAACGGCTTTTGGTGCACGTCTATCCGAGTTTCCTTCGCGAAGTACAGGATTTACAGCAGATCCTTTAATTTTGTCGTAGCGTGATTTTATTTCCTTTTCAGTGTCATTTTTAGGCTCGTCAGGATAATTAGGTATTTTAAAACCTTTAGCTTGTAATTCTTCAATCGCAGCATTTAACTGAGGAGTAGATGCACTTATGTTTGGTAATTTTATAATGTTAGCTTCTGGTTGTTTTACTAATTCACCAAGAATAGCTAAGTCGTCGCTTACTTTTTGTTCATCAGATAAAAAATCCGGAAAAATAGCTAAAATTCTATTAGCAATGGATATGTCTTTTGTGTCTATATCAACCCCAGTTGGTTTGGTAAACGATTTTACAATAGGTAAAAAGGAATAAGTTGCTAAAGCTGGAGCTTCATCTGTTTTAGTATAAATAATTGTAGATGGATTTGCCATAAGATTTTTCAGTTTTATTTAATAGAATTTGCTTGATTTTTAAGCCATGCAAATATATGAAAATATAAACTCTTTTAAAATGAAGAACCCTTTAAATAGGCATGTTTTATGAAGATGATAAAAAAGTGAATTGTCTATTGCTGAATTCGATTATTCTATGTCTAGATTATAAGATATTAGTAGATTTAAGGCTCCTTCTTTTGAAAATTTGGCTTTATTTAGACTGTTTGATTCTGGATTTATGTAGAAATTATATGCGGTTCTAAAATCTGTCTGTTGTAAATTGCAGTTTTTGAAGACGCTTTGGCTTAAATTACAGTCTAAAAATTTGGCCTGGCTTAAATTTGCTTCAGAAAAATCAATATTTTCTAAAATGCAGTGATCGAAAACGGTTTTGTTAAGATTGCATTTGTAGAATGAAGAGAAATTTAAGTTTGATTTATTAAATGCAAATGATAGTAAAAACGGATTACAGTCGGAAAATGAAATGCCTAACAATTTACATTCCGTAAACAAAGTATCCTTAAAAGTGGTATTTTTCACTTTAACATTACTTAAGTTACAGTTTATAAATTTACATTCAATAAAGGAAATAGTGGCTAGATAGCTGTTTGAAAATTCACAATCTATAAAACTACAGTTATCGTATTCTGCTTTTTCTAATTCGTTTTTCGTGAAATCAACTTTATTAAATTCTTTATCTAAAATAAGAGGAAGGTTCATTTTGTGGATGTGTTTTTAGAAAATCAAAGGTAGGGAGGATATCTCAAATTATTATCAAACAAAAAGCCATATCATACTAGATCTAAATCTACTTTGATATGGCTTTCTTTGAAATAGCTTAACGTGATCTAATCTAGCATCTCTACTACATGGTATAAACTGTCGTTTACACTTTTCAATTCAAGTACTACTATTTCAAAAGAAACATTCGTTTAATACAACTTTCAAAATGTATTGACTTGTTGCCGAAATGTTTCTGATAAATTGTTTTTCTTGATGTTTTACACTTTGTTTATTGCTATGCAATCTAACTACTTATAAAACATTGCAATGGTTAACTAAATTTACTTTCGTAACATCTAATTAGCACAAGCTTTCAACTTCTTTAGGATTCCACTGTAAACAGTCAAACCTTCTACAAGTATCATGATTTCTTGGTGTACATGTATTCACACATATCCTTAAAACCTCAAAAAACAATTATAATAAAGAACGTTTCTTTTAGAATTTATAAGTAATTCTTTTATGTGAAACCAACAAAACGTCGTTTATAAATTCTAATACTAAGTTACGTTATCTTATCCTTAATCACAAGGGTTTTAACATATTATATATCAACCGGTTATAAACATTAGTTATTAACATTTGTTTATAAAAAAAGCCCTGTATTAACAGGGCTTTTCAAGATTATTAAACGTTTATTAACGTTTCATGTTTTCTTTGATTCTTGCTTTCTTACCAGTAAGACCTCTGAAGTAATAGATACGAGCTCTACGAACTTTACCTTTTTTGTTTACTTCAATTTTCTGTAATGCTGGCATATTGATTGGAATAATACGCTCTACTCCAATAGTTCCAGACATTTTTCTAATTGTAAAAGTTTCTGTAGATCCAGTCCCTCTTTTTTGAATTACTACACCTTTAAAGAACTGAGTACGAACTTTCTCACCCTCTCTAATTTCATAGTATACTGTAATTGTGTCTCCAGCTTTAAATTCTGGAAAATCCTTTTTTATTACAAATTCGTCTTGTACAAATTTTACTAAAGAATCCATATCTTTATATTTAATTATAATTTTTTCGAAACAACATATACGATTCTCGCCAGAGGTTAACCCGAAATTGGGTGCAAATATAAGTAAAAACTTTTATGTAGTATTATATAAGTTAAAAGTTTTTTTTCTTTTTTTGTAACCTATTCTAATGACTTAAAGTCTTAGTTTTCTTCAGATTAGCAATCCAAAAACAATTTATTAGGTTACTACTAATCATTTAGTAAGTCTGGACGTCTGTTTTTTGTGTGTTCGTAGGCTTTCTCCTCTCTCCATTTTTCAATTTCAGGAAAGTTACCACTAAATAGCACTTCTGGAACCTGCCAACCTTTATAGTCTCTCGGACGGGTGTAAATAGGTGGTGCTAATAAGTTATCTTGAAAAGAATCTGTTAAAGCAGAAGTTTCATTTCCTAGAACACCAGGAATTAGTCGGATAATAGCGTCACATAAAACAGCAGCTCCAAGTTCTCCTCCGGAAAGCACATAATCTCCAATTGAAATCTCGCGCGTAATAAAATGATCGCGTACTCTTTGGTCTACACCTTTATAATGCCCGCAGAGAATAATAATGTTTTCTTTTAATGACAAATGATTAGCTATGCCTTGGTTTAAGGTTTCGCCATCTGGAGTCATGTAAATAACTTCATCGTAATTTCTTTCAGATTTTAATTTAGTTATACACTTATCGATTGGTTCTATCATCATGACCATGCCTGCGCCACCACCAAACTGGTAGTCGTCAATAGTTTTGTAATTATCTGTTGTGAAGTCTCTTAAGTTGTGGAAATGTACTTCTACTAAATTGGCTTCAATGGCTCTTTTTAAAATAGAGGCTTCAAACGGACTTTTTAGTAATTCGGGTAAAACGGTAATAATATCTATGCGCATGATAAGACTTTAGAACTGCAAATATACTTGAAATGTTTTATGAAATTTTTAGTTTTAATGAGGAAGTTACCTTAATTATAATTTTCTAAATTAAGGTAACTTCATGAAAACGATTTTTGATAATATAAAGGGGAAATAACAACGGAGTAAAAAAAAACTGTAAACGAAAATTTACAGTTTTTTATAATAGAACTAATTTTCTATTTATGTTTATTTAATTCGTCTTGTAGTTGACGTCTTACTTTTTGTTCTCTTTCCAATGCTACTTTTCGATGTTCTTCAAATTCTTCTTCAATTTCTGATAGTGCATTTTTTGCTTCTTTTGTAACTAAATTACTATTCTTAAATTTATAAATAAATAATAACAAGAATGCTAGTAACAACCCGATAATTGACCACATCAATGCATTGTAATTAGATTTACTCATTTGTAAACCAAATAAAGACATATTGTCTTTTTCTGAAGTAGTTTTGTCTAAAACTTGTTGAGTGTTAGCTAAATTAGATTTTAATAAGGCAGTTTCTTCTGCCTGATTTTTTATAACCAATTTAGTGCTGTCCAATTGAGTTTGGATTGCTTTTAAAGAATCCAAAGTGTGAGATTTTAAAGTGTACAACCAATTTTCTTTAACAACTTTGTAGTCTTGATAGTTATTAGAACGCTTAATAACATAATTGAACTGGTTATCCAAACTTCCGCTAGTTAACGAAAGTTTATCGTCGTCTGATTGCTCTTGTGCGTAGGTATTAAAAGAAATAATGCAAAGGACGAACAATAAGGATTTAAAAATTTTCATTTGGGATTTTTTGTTTTTAAATGTTTATAATACGAAATTAAGGAATTAAGTTTAGTTTTAATTACCATTTATGAAAAAGCCTCACTTTGTGAGGCTAATTTTATATACGAATAGAAGCAAATTTTAGATGTTTAAAAACTCTTAAATTTTGAATACTTCTAATGGTGTCATGGTTTCTTGTGGTTATCAAAACATAAATTAATAGAGAGTTGCACGCAAAAAAAAAAATCTTGCTTTATACAAAAACAAGATTTTTTTAATATCAATTTTAGTGTGATACTAGTAATATGTATAACGTCTTACTTTAGCAATGTGTTTTGCTAAGCGAATAACTTGGTGGCTATAACCATATTCGTTATCGTACCATATATATAGTAGTACATTTTTCCCATCTTTTCTAACAATAGTTGCTTTACTATCGTAAATAGATGGAGCAGAGCTACCAACAATATCGCTAGAAACTAACTCATCGCTTAATTCATATTTAATTTGTTCTACTAAATCACCTTCAATAGCGGAGTTTTTAATGATAGCGTTGATGCCTTCAAGGGAAGTTTCTTTTTCCAATTCCAAACTTAAAATAGCTAAGGAACCATTTGGAACAGGGACACGAATTGCATTAGATGTTAATTTTCCTTCTAAAGCAGGTAGTGCTTTTGCAACGGCGCTTCCAGCTCCAGTTTCTGTAATTACCATGTTTAATGCAGCTGCACGTCCACGACGGTATTTTTTATGAAAGTTATCTACTAAGTTTTGATCGTTTGTGTAAGCGTGAATTGTTTCAAGATGTCCACTTTTTACTCCTAATGTATCTTCTACTACTTTTAAAATAGGTGTAATAGCATTAGTAGTACATGATGCAGCAGAAAAGATATCTACTTCGTCTGGGTTGTGCTCTAAATGGTTTACTCCGTGAACAATATTTGGAACACCTTTTCCTGGAGCTGTAAGTAATACTTTATCTGCACCTTTTGAAGATAAATGTCTGCTCAAAGCTTCTTTGTCTCTAAAAGCTCCAGTATTATCTATTACTAAAGCATTGTTAATACCGTAGCTTGTATAATCAATGTCTTCCGGATTGTCTGCTGAAATAATTTTAACAGTTGTTCCGTTAATTATTAATGCACTATTCTCTAAATCTGCAATTACAGTTCCTGGAAAATCTCCATGAACTGAGTCGTTTCTTAATAAAGACGCTCTTTTTTCTAAAACTGTTTGGTCTATGGTACCACGAGTAACTATGGCTCTTAAACGCAACTGACTACCTCTACCGGTAAGTGTTATTAATTCACGAGCAACTAAACGTCCAATTCTACCAAATCCGTAAAGAACAACATCTTTAGGTTTTATAATGTTTTGTTTGTTGGCATCTTTTAATTTATCGGCAACAAAAGCTAAAGCGTTACTAAATTTTTTCTCTTCTAAATGAAATTCGTAAGTTAACTTTCCAATATCCAGTCTAGCTGGTGGTAAATCTAAAGTTTGAATAGCTTGCGCAATTTCAACAGAATCGAAGATAGAAATTGGTTTTTGAACAACTTCGCCTGCGTATTCGTGTAGATTTAAAATTTGGCTAACATTTCTATCGATTAATTGGTTTCTGAAAAGTACCAATTCAATAGATTTGTCGTACCAAAGGTCGCTTACTATTTTAATAAACTCTACTGTAGCTTTTCTTCTATCCGCTTGAAATGCTAACTCGTTTTCAAAAGTTTCGTTAAAACTCATTGTTTTAAATTTTTAGTATGTGTCTGCTTTGTAGCTAGACTGGTTGTTAAATATTTTTCAGCTATATAAATGACTGAGTTGAATTTGGATGCAAAAATAAGACATTTTTAATGTATTTATACTCAGTTTTAAAAATAAAAATCCTCTAGAGTTTACTAGAGGATTGTTGTTAATTTTATTTAAAATGTTTATTTGAAATTATATCGTTCTATTTCACCTTTAGAGTTTATAAGTTCTATTCTTAAAGGTTCGTAATCTGATTTATTACTTATAATTTCCTGAACATCATCTACATTATAGACTTTACTATTATTAATAGAAATAACAATATCTCCTTCTTTAACGCCATTTGCTCTTAAATACTTGGAATAGGTTTGGCTTAAGTTTGTAATTTTTACCCCGTTATCCGTTTTGTATTTTTTGAGTTCTGCTTTTGTGGCATTTTTTACAATTCCTAACTGCGGAATTGTATAAGTTAGATTTCTATTAAGTGTTACAGACATTTCTTTTATATGTCCGTTTCTTAAAATTGTTACATTAACGACGTCATTTGGACGTTTGGTAGATAAATATCCTGTTAAATCGGAGAATTTTGAAATCTTCACATGATCAATCTTCTTTATAATATCCCCAGATTTAAGACCAGCCTTGTAGGCTCCTGATTCTTCTTCTACAGAATCAATATAGAAACCTTCTGTTTCTGCTAAGCTTAATTTTTCAGCAAAACTACTATTTAAGGCTCCTCCGGAAACCCCTAAAACACCTTTTTGAACATTTCCGTATTCTAGAATGTCTTCAACAACCTTTCTAGCAATATTACTTGGAACTGCAAAAGAATAACCAATGTAAGAACCGGTTTGCGATGAAATGGCTGTGTTAATTCCAATTAAATCACCATGAGTATTTACCAAAGCACCCCCAGAGTTTCCTGGATTTACTGCAGCGTCGGTTTGGATAAAGGACTGTGTGCTTCTACCTCCTGTTAAATCTCTAGATTTAGCACTTATAATTCCTGCGGTTACTGTGGATGTTAGGTTAAAAGGGTTTCCAACTGCTAGGACCCATTCACCAATTTTAGCTTGATCACTATCACCAAATGTGGTGTAAGGTAAATCATGTTCGGTTTCAATTTTTAATAAAGCAATATCTGTTTTATCGTCTGAACCTATTATTTCTGCGTTGTATGTGCTATTGTCGTTTAGAGTAACTGAAAGTTCTTTCGAGCCAGCAATAACGTGGTTGTTTGTGATTATATATCCGTCTGGTGAAATTATCACACCTGATCCTGAACCAATTTGTGGACGTTTAGGAGATCTTCCAAAAAATAAATCCTCGAAAGTCATCTGCCCAGAATTTCCAATAGAAGTGCTTTTAACATGAACTACTGTATGAATTGTTTTATCAGCAGCTTTAGTGAAATCAATACTGTTTTCAGGGATAAAACTAGAATTTGAATAATTGTTCACAGGAAAAACTGCAGGGGCAGACTCTGTTTGAACAGTTGTTTGTGTATGGTCTTTTTCTATAAAAAGTTTGTAGGATGAAAGTGTAATAATTCCACCTAAAACAGAAACTAAAACTAGAGTTGTTATCTTTTTCATTATTTAATAGAATTATATGGTTTATAGCTCAATTACGATTAAAATTAATTTTTTCTTTAATTCATTTTTAATTTTTAACGATTTTTAACTTCGTATTTAACGAGTGTTTAACAAGATGATTAATCGTCTTAATTCTTATATTTGCCTGACTTATGGAAATAACCTTTTACAAATATCAAGGAACTGGGAACGATTTTGTGATGATTGATAATCGTCAACAACAATTCGACAAAAACAATACCAAACTAGTTGCAAGTCTGTGTGACAGACGTTTTGGCATAGGCGCCGATGGACTTATCCTTTTAGAAAATCATCCAGAATTGGATTTTACAATGGTTTATTACAATTCCGATGGAAAAGAAAGTTCCATGTGCGGTAATGGTGGGCGATGTATCACAGCTTTTGCTAAGGATCTAGGGATTGTTCAAAATAAAGCAGTTTTTGAAGCAATTGACGGATTGCATCATGCAATTATTGAAAATGACCTAATAAAATTGCAAATGCAGGATGTACTTTCAATAGAAAATCATCAACACTATGTGTTTTTAAACACAGGTTCACCGCATCATGTTCAATTAGAATCAAATTTAAAAGAACTACCAATAAAAGAAGTTGGTTCGAAAATCCGATATGGCCAACCTTATAATGAGGAAGGTTCCAATGTTAATTTTGTAAAAAAACTTTCAGAAGATATTTTTCAAGTTAGAACATACGAACGTGGAGTAGAAGATGAAACTTTGTCTTGTGGAACGGGAGTTACTGCCGTGGCACTTGCCATGTTTGAAATAGGCCAAACTAATACAAACTTGATAACACTTAAAACTGAAGGTGGAGACTTACAAGTTTCTTTTGAAAAAAACAAGGACTCGTATAGAAACATTTGGCTTATTGGGCCTGCTGAAAACGTATTTAAAGGAATCTGGACATGCTAACTTTAAAAGGAAAGGATATTTATTTAAGAGCTCTGGAACCTGAAGACCTAGACTTTATTCACAGTGTAGAAAACGACGAAACTGTTTGGGAAATTAGCCATACACAAACACCATTTTCTAGGTTTTTAATTATGGAATATCTAGAAAATGCACATAAAGATATATATGAAGTAAAACAATTGCGTTTGGTTATTTCAAATTATAGTAATATTGCTCTTGGAATGATAGACCTGTTTGATTTTGATTTCAAAAATAGTAGGGCTGGAGTTGGAATTCTTATAAAGGAAACTGCAGAAAGGCAAAAAGGAGTTGGCAATGAAGCTTTAGGTTTACTAATTAATTATTGCAAAACCCATTTAAATCTGCACCAATTGTATTGTAATATATCTGAAGATAATGAAGCTAGTTTGAAGCTTTTTGCAAAACATGGTTTTGAGATAATTGGATTAAAAAAAGATTGGACCTACGTAAATGGTTCATATAAAAACGAATATTTACTTCAACGAATTAATTAATGTATTTTAAAAAAATATTTATTGCCATAGCTTTAATTGGTCTAGTAGTAGCAGGTCTCTTTGCAAACTATATTTACGGAGTTATGTTAGTTAGCAACACAGCTTTTAATAACGAGCAAGCTTATATTTATATACCTACCGATGCCAATTATTCTGAGGTAAGGGAACAGTTAAAACCTTTATTAAAGGATATTGAAAAATTTGATGCTCTTGCCAAACAAAAAAAATACATCTCTAACATCAAGGCAGGCCGATATGTTATTAAAAAAGGGATGAATAATAACGATATTATTAATTCCATTAGAAGTAAAAATGTGCCTCTAAAATTATCTTTTAATAATCAGCCAAGTTTAGAATTACTTGCAGGAAGGATTTCCATGCAAATTGAAGCAGACAGTTTAAAATTGTATGAAGTGATGATGGATGAGGAATTTCTTGCCAACAATTCATTTTCTAATGCCACAGCATTAGGTATGTATATACCAAATAGCTATGAGTTTTTCTGGAATACGTCGGCTAGCGAGTTTAGAGATAGAATGTTAAAAGAATATAAACGCTTTTGGAATGACAGTAGAAAGGAAAAAGCGAAGGCTCTTGGTTTGTCCGAAAAGGAAGTGATGACCTTGGCATCCATTGTGCACGAGGAGTCTAAGCAAGCTGACGAGCAACCAAGAATAGCAGGAGTATATTTAAATAGATTGCGTATTGGTATGCCTTTACAAGCAGATCCAACCTTAAAGTTTGCAGCATACCAATTGCCAGAGTATAAAAATACTATTATTAAAAGGGTTTTAAATATTCACAAGGAAATAAACTCACCATACAATACTTATAAAAATGCAGGTTTGCCTCCAGGGCTTATAGCTATGCCAGATATTAGTGCTATAGATGCTGTTTTGAATCCTGAAACTCATTCATATTTATATTTTGCGGCTGATGCTAAAAGATTAGGTTATCATAAATTTGCCAAAACTCTTAGTCAACACAATGCCAATGCCGCTGAATACCATAGATATTTATCATCACAAGGTATTAACAAATAAAAGTACATGCAGATTAAACATTCCATAATAGCGTGTTTAATCACCTTTGCAGCTTTTTCCCAAAGTGGAATAAATAGCTTTTTAAAACCGAGCGATACTTTAAATATTTCTAGACGGAACGCTGTAGTAATTTCTGAAGTTTCAATTGCTAGCTTAACTTTGTTAGGCTTAAACCAGATGTGGTACGTTAATTATCCAAAGTCCAACTTTCATACTTTCGACGATAATAACGAATGGCTCCAAATGGACAAAGTGGGGCATGCTTTTTCTGCCTATCAATTAAGTAGGTTAGGGGCCAACACTTTAAAATGGAGTGGGGATAATCAAAAGTCTCAATTAATTTATGGTTCTAGTCTTGGACTAGGGTTTTTAACCATTGTAGAAGTTTTTGATGGTTTTTCTGAAGAATGGGGCTTTTCCTGGGGAGATATGGCGGCCAATGTTTCGGGTACGGGATTGTTTGTAGGGCAGGAATTGCTTTGGAAGGAACAAAGGATTACTCTAAAATATTCCTTTCATAGAACAGAATATGCCCAACAAAATCCTGATAAATTAGGAAATGGGCTTTCCGAAGAGTTTTTAAAGGACTATAATGGTCAAACCTATTGGTTAAGTTTTAATTTACACAGTTTTTTTAAGGACAGTAAAATTCCTAAATGGCTAAATATAGCTATTGGTTATGGTGCAGAAGGGATGGTTTCTGGTACAAATAATACTACAGATACTCCCATTGTTCATTCAAATCCTTACCGACAATATTATTTGAGTTTAGATTTGGATTTAACTAGAATTAAAACTAATTCACACGTATTAAGGACGTTTTTTGATGTTTTTAATGTAGTTAAAATGCCATTTCCAACGGTGGAGTTCACCGATAAAAAAGGCGTTAAGCTACACGGAATCTACTTTTAGGAACACTTAATCGATTAACTTTCAGATATTAAAAAATTGTTCTATCTTTGCCAACTGAAATTTTCAAGTAACTATCTTATAGATATTTACTGAAGAAATTTAAAAATATGATAAAAAATATTGGAAGTTACTTAGTCTTATCACTTACAATATGTTTCTTAGTTGTTGGATCGATTTATATGAATAAATCGGTTAAAGAGAAAAGTTATACATCACCAAGATATGCATTGAATAATGACAATCATGGAGAAGTTTCTCAAGACAACTTGTTTCCAATCAAGGAACCTCACGTACCATTTTCACCAACTTTAGGAAAATCTTTTGTAGGCTTCAAAGAAGCCTTAGGCTTTAAAGAGTCTGGAGGAGATTATTTTACGGTGAATACTTTAGGGTATTTAGGGAAGTATCAATTTGGAAAGGAAACATTAAAATTGATAGGAATCCACAATCCTGTTCACTTTTTAAGTAATCCAGAATTACAAGAAAAGGCATTTATAGCTAATGCTGAACGTAACAAATGGGTTTTAAGGAAAGACATTAAGCGTTTTTCTGGGAAAATAATTAACGGGACAAAAATTACAGAGTCAGGCATTTTAGCAGCAGCCCATTTAGCCGGACCTGGAAATGTAAAAAAGTATTTAAGAAGTTATGGAGCAGACAGTTTTTCTGATGCATACGGGACTTCAGTAGCTTATTACATTAAAAAATTCTCAGGTTATGATACCTCGAAGATTGAGCCAAATAAAAAAGCCAAGGTAAAACACTCGGCTTAGGCATTAGTCTTTATGAATAATAAATAGCGTTGGTCTTTTATGTAGGTCTACGCTATTTTTTCTCCATTCCTTTACACTTTGAGTTTTAATGAACTCTGTTGGCAAAGTAATGTCGCAAGACACACAAACCATAGTTTGATCATTTAAGGTACTGCAAATGTCTTCTAGTAGCTTATTATTTCTATATGGCGTTTCTATAAATGATTGTGATTGGTTATGACTATAGGAAAGTTGCTCCAATCGTTTTAATTCTTTCTTTCTATCATCTTTATCGATGGGTAAATATCCATTAAAAGCAAAACTCTGTCCATTCATACCAGAACTCATTTGAGCCATAATTATAGATGAAGGTCCAACTAAAGGCACGACTCTTATGTTTTTTTGATGTGCTAGTTTCACTACGTCAGCTCCTGGATCTGCTATGGCCGGGCAACCAGCTTCAGATAACAAACCAACATTCTTACCATGTAAACAAGGGTCTAAATAGCTTGGTAGCTCTGTAACATCTGTGAATTTATTTAAATGGAACATGGTCAAGCTGGACTGTTTTTTTCCAGGTTTGATATGTTTTATGAAACGTCTAGCCGTTTTTTCATTTTCAACAATATAAATATCTACTTCTTCAATAATCTTTTTAACGGATATAGGTAGTACTTCCAAAGGAGCTGTTTCTCCTAGAGTAGTGGGAATTAAATAGAGTTTTCCGATTTGGTTGGTCATTAATTGAAATTTATTTAATAATAAGTTTATGGTTTTTTTTAAGTCCTGTTGAGGAAATAATTTCGGTTAAATATAGGCCTTTTGCTAAACTTTTAGTTTTTACTTGAATTTCAGGAGCTTGGGACATAGAAATTGATTGTATTAGCTTCCCTTGTAGATTGTAAATGTTTATGGTTTCAATTAAAATCTGAGTATTTATGCTTTTAATGGTAAACACGTTGTCTGTAGGGTTTGGATAAATACTCACTTCCCAAATAGAACTTTCTGCAATACTTAGGTTTGGATCTGAAATTTTATAAACAGATCCAGAATTAATCCCAACAATATATAATTCACCATTAACATCTTCGCCAAATGTTGTCCATCCATTTCCTGGGTAGGGCTCTGTAAAAGACATGTTCCAATTACCATTTTCATTTTTAAGAATACCAATTTCATTGCTGCAGTAATCAGCAAATAAATACCAACCATTTAGATTTGGTTGTTGGGTTCCCCTATATACATATCCACCAGTTATCGAGCATTTAAAATTACCGCTATTGGAATGTGTATATTGTGCAATTGGAAAGGTTAATTCTGAGTTATTTGGACAATTACCTGAAGTATTATAAGGTTGATCTCCTTCAAAACAAGGCCAACCATAGTTTAATCCTGCTTGAGTACCTGAAACCATATTAATTTCTTCAATTTCTCCCTGACCTACATCAGCTATCCAAAGATTTTGGGTTTGGCTATCAAATGAAAATCTCCATGGGTTTCTTAATCCATAGGCCCAAATTTCCGGTAATGCATTTGGGTTTTCTGTATTAGGGTATGGGTTGTCGGTAGGAATGCCATAATTGTTACCATTTTGAGGATTATTTACATCTATCCGTAGCATTTTTCCTAATAGAGTAGTTAGGTTCTGTGCCCTGTTTTGAGGGTCTCCGCTACTTCCTCCATCTCCTAGTCCAATATATAGATACCCATCGTTTCCAAATATTAAATTACCGCCATTATGATTGTTGTAGGGTTGATCCACGGTAAATAAAATTTCTTCTGTACAAGAACTAACGGTATTGGAACCTGGAGGATTTGCAACATATTTTGCTACAACAGTATTGCCGCTATTGTTAGTGTAGTTTAAAAATAAAATTCCGTTCGATTGGTATTGTGGATGAAAGGCTAGGCCTAATAAACCTTGTTCTCCACCACTTAAAACTCGTGATTCTATATCTAGAAAAGGTGTTTCGTTTATAGTTCCATCTGGATTAATAATTTTAATTAAACCACCACGCTCTACAACAAACAACCTGTTGTCTCCGGCATGTTTTAGATCTAAAGGACTACTAAAACCTGAAGCAATTTCATTTAATTCAATATCTTGAGCAAAAAGAAAGTAAGGAAATAGTAAAATAGCGAAGAGTTTAGTTCTGTTTTTCATCTTGATAAAATTATATTACAAAGTACGAAAAAAAACAAACTAAAATTAGAAAACACTCAAAATCATTTAGTTAAGGATTTTGTTTGCTATTTCTTGGCAAGCTTCATCCAACATTTTATAGGTGCTTTCAAATCCTTGAATCCCTCCAGTGTATGGGTCAGGTACATCGTAGTCTTGATTTTTGTATATCTCGTTAAGAATCATTTTAACCTTAGCTATATCTTGTTCATTTCTAGCTAAACGTATAACGTTTTGATAATTTGAACTGTCCATAACATATATGTAATCGAATTTATCAAAATCGGAGGTAGTAAACTGTCTTCCTCTTTGATTTGATATATCTAGACCATACTTCTTTGCTATTTTTACAGATCTAGGGTCTGGAGGATCACCAACATGGTAATTTCCAGTCCCAGCTGAATCTATAAAAAACTTGTCTTTAGGAAGTTTGGATTGTAAAATGCCTTCAGCTAATGGGGAACGGCAAATATTACCTAAACAAACCATTAGAATTTTTATCATAATTTACTCTCCGAAAAACCCGGAAATTATTTAATTAAACAGCTAGCTTTTTTGAAAGGTCATCAACGTATTTTCTAAACTGCTTATCGGTTGTTGAAAGGTTATCGACTGTTTTACATGCGTGTAGTACAGTGGCGTGATCTCTTTTTCCAATTTGCGATCCAATACTAGCTAACGAAGCTTTGGTGAGTTTTTTAGCAAAAAACATGGCCAATTGCCTAGCTTGAACAATATGACGTTTTCTAGTTTTAGACTGAAGTGTATCGATATCCATTTGGAAATAATCTGAAACTACTTTTTGAATATAATCTATAGAAACCTCGCGTTTTGTGTTTTTTACAAACTTCTCAACTACTTGTTTAGCTAAATCTATGGTAATTTCTTTCTTATTGAAAGACGACTGAGCAATTAACGAAATAATGGCACCTTCTAGTTCGCGAATGTTGCTTTTGATATTTTT
This sequence comes from Xanthomarina sp., assembly GCF_035306605.1. Classification (NCBI taxonomy): domain Bacteria; kingdom Pseudomonadati; phylum Bacteroidota; class Flavobacteriia; order Flavobacteriales; family Flavobacteriaceae; genus Xanthomarina; species Xanthomarina sp. The sequence goes on from NZ_DATGNR010000056.1 coordinate 23,400, forward strand.
CGCAACATATTCAATAATATCTTCAGGCATTTCAACACCATCACGATATAATTTGTTTTTTAAAATTGATACTCGTGTTTCAAAATCAGGGCTTTGTAATTCAGCCGAAAGGCCCCATTTAAATCTAGATAATAAACGTTGTTCAATGTCTTGCATGTCAACAGGAGCTTTGTCACTTGTTAGAATAACCTGCTTCCCATTTTGATGTAAATGATTGAAAATATGGAAAAAGACATCTTGAGTACCTGTTTTTCCAGAAAGGAATTGTACATCATCAATAATTAAGACATCTATTATTTGATAGAAATGAATAAAATCGTTTCTATTATTTTTCTTTACCGAGTCTATATATTGTTGCGTAAACTTTTCAGCAGAAATATATAGTACTGTTTTTTCTGGATATTTATCTTTTATGTCAACACCAATCGCGTGTGCTAAGTGAGTTTTCCCTAAACCAACCCCTCCAAAAATTAATAAAGGGTTAAATGAAGTTCCTCCTGGTTTTGATGAAACAGCCAATCCAGCACTTCTTGCCAGCCGATTTGAATCTCCTTCTAGGAAATTCTCAAAACTGTAATTAGGGTTAAGTTGTGACTCGATCTTTACATTTCGAATACCTGGAATTATAAATGGATTTAATAATTCAGGGCTTTTATTGTTTAGTGGAATATCGACATCTTGTGCTTTAACAGCTGAGCGATTTGAACTAGGGATTTTTTCTGTAAATGGTTGCTTGTTACCGTAAGTGTTTTCCATTCTAATAATGTAAACAAGTTTGGCAGTCTCTCCTAATTCTTTGGTTAAAGCTACTTTTAAGATTTTAACATAATGTTCTTCGAGCCATTCATAAAAGAATTTACTAGGCACTTGTATGCTCAAAGATTTATCAGTAAGCTTCACTGCTATAATTGGTTCAAACCATGTTTTGTATGCTTGCGGCTGAATGTTATCCTTTATAAATTCAAGACAATTTTTCCAAACCGATTGCGCAGTTACACTCATTATAATATAAAAGATTTATAGATTAATTAATAAACAGAGTCGAATTCTCTGGCTGATTTAATAGTTTGACAAATATGTGAACAAAATTCTGAAAAAAAAAATCAATTGCTATTGAATATGAACAAAATTATTCCCATGTTTAATGCTTTGCCTAAACTACGAAAAATATATTAAAGACTTGTATGAATTTCGATGAATTACCAATTAGAGTTAGATATGGTGAAACCGACCAGATGGGAGTGGTTCATCACGCAAATTACGCATTATACCTAGAGATGGGCCGTACTGAGTGGCTTAGAAAGAAGGGGATTTCGTATAAAGAAATGGAGGATGATGGTGTTATGCTACCGGTAGTGTCCATGAGTTTGAATTATAAGAAATCAGCCCTTTACGATGAGGTTATTAAGGTAAAAACTCTGCTGAAAAAAGAGCCATCTGTTAGGATAGAATTTGAATATGAAATTACGAATGAAGCAGGGGAATTGTTAGTAACCGCAACAACTGTTTTGGCATTTATAGACATGAAAACTAAAAGACCTATAAAATGTCCTGATTATATTTTTGAGAAATTAATACATTAGGTTTCTAGTTCTTTTATTTCAACTTCAAAAATTGATTGAAAACTTTCTACGGTTTTTGTTACTTCTTTTAATCTAACAGAAATTTCAATTTTGCAATCTAACTCTAAAGTTTGATTAACAATTTTGAGATTCTGTTCTTTTATTAAGCGCATAACCTTATTCATGTTTTTGTAATCAAAACGTATTTCAAAGCGTTTGTTAATAGTTTTGCTTACAATTTTAGATTCTTCTAAAGCCATTTGAGCTGTTGTTTTATAAGCAGATATCAAGCCTCCAACGCCAAGTTTTACTCCTCCAAAATACCTAACTACAACAATTAAAACATTTGTAACTTCAAAGGATTGGATTTGTCCATAAATAGGCATTCCGGCACTATTATTTGGTTCCCCATCATCATTTGCTCTAAACTGAAGGTTGTTTTGATCTGTTCCTAATTGATAGGCATAGCACCAATGTCTAGCTGAATGATGTTGTTTTTTTAATTCTTCCAGATGTACTTTTACTTGATCTTCATTTAAAACAGGAAAGGCATACCCGAAAAACTTACTGTTTTTCTCTTTAAATAGAACTTCGTTTGAAGGTTTGTTTATTGTTTTGTACGTGTCTTTTTTATCCATTAAGCCAAAGTTACTAATAAGATTGAAATAATAGCAAGTCCAACCCCAATCCAATTTTTTAAAGAAAGATTTTCTTTAAAAAATAGCAGTCCAACTATGGAAGTAAACATAACTATAGCCACATTATTAATGGTGAAAATGGTTGAACTCTCTAACGATTCGTGATTTAGTGCTTTTAAAATAAAATAGATGGAAGAATAATTAACAATTCCTAATACAATGCCGCCAACAATACTAAGCGGATTAAATTTGAATTCTTTTTTAATCATTTTTATAAAAAGAACACCAAGTCCTATACATGCTGCAAAAAAGAAGATGGTTGCCGAAAATAGCGGAATTCCTCCATCTTCAATATAAGTGGTTTCTATATATTTTATCGAGGTATCAATTGTCCCAGAACCTAAAAATATAATAATGGGAAACATGAGGTTGCTTTTAAAGTTAAATCGCGTGTTTTTTTTAACCGAGACAAAATATACGGCAACCAAAGCGAATAGAATACCTAGGAGTTTTTGAAACCCGGTACTTTCATTGTATACGTAAATACCGAATATTATAGGGATAATCACGCTCATTTTGGTGGCAACCGAAGCAACTGATAAGCCATTCCGTTGTGAAGTAATTGCCATAGCACTGAATATACTTATAAATAAGAAGCCCAAAGCAAAGGCTCCAAAAAACCATTGAGAATGGATGATTTCTTGAGAGTTGAAATTGTTTTTAGAAATTATAAGACCACATAAACAAGCGGTTATGTAATTAAATACGATAGCTTGAAGTGTGTTAATTTTAAATCTATCAAATAATTTGAAGATTAAAAATATTAACGTAGAGGCTAGTATACTTAATAATAAGTCTATCAAAAGAGGTCTTTTTTAACGGTAAATAAGTTGGTTACATCTTCCGTTTTTGGATTGATGTTCCAGGTGTGTATACCTAATTTAGCTGCTGCTAGAGTGTTTTCTTCAGTATCATCTATAAACAAACAGTTTTCTGGGTGTAAGTTGTTTTCTGTTAGAACAAACTGATAAATATCTGCATTCGGTTTTCTAAGTTTGATTTCATGTGAGAGATAAAACACATCAAAACAATTTTTAAAATCTTCGTAAAAAGGTACTTCTTTTTTTATTAAATCGATATGAAGTGTGTTGGTATTACTCAATAAAATTAGTTGGTGTTTTTTTTCTGAAGCTAACTTTTTCACAAACTCCAATCTATGTTCAGGGAAATCTTTTATAATACAATTCCAGGCATAAAGGATTTGGTCTTCTGTTAAATCAGGGAAGTTTTCTAAATAAAACTCTAAAAACTCTTCTGTTGAAATTAAGCCTTGTTCGTAAAAGCTATTAAACGCAATCATTTCATCAGACAGAGATTCTAATTTAAATATATCAAGGGCATGATTCATGGCGCCTTCTTTATCTAAGTTGATAAAGACATCTCCAAAATCAAATATTAAGGTTTTAATCATAATTGTATTTTGTCTTTTCGATTCTTATTCAGGTGAAAATCTAAAGGTGTTTTTGTAGTTATGGATTTATATAAGTTTTTAAAACGTCGTCTAAAATAAATGATTCTTGAACTAATTTCCCTTTAAATGTTGGTGCTTTCACACCTTTTTCAAAGTGTGTTTTTCCTGTAAAAACTCTAGCTTCATCCCAAAGATTTTCATTTATAAAGGTTTGAAGGGTTTGACTGCCACCTTCAATAATTATTGACTGCACGTTTTTTTTGTGTAAAAATTTACAAATTTCAGCAGCTAGATTCAGAGAGAAGTCTATCTCATCTTCAGAAATAATAAGGGTATCAACTTTATTATTAAAAACATGAAATTCTTTTGAAAGCTTGTTCGTTTTGTCTAAAACCACTCGAATAGGGTTTCTTCCGGTCCAATCTCTTACAGTTAAACTAGGGTTATCTTCTAGTACTGTTTTGGTTCCAACTAAAATAGCTTGTTCTTCAGCTCGCCATTTGTGTACTAATTGTCTAGAATATTCGTTTGTAATCCAAACAGGTTTTTGTTCATTTTTAGTTTCAGGAGCAATAAATCCGTCTTCGGTTTCTGCCCATTTTAAAATGATATATGGACGTTTTTTATTGTGAAAAGTAAAAAATCGTTTATGATGTTCTTTACATTCTTCTTCCAAGACTCCAACCTGAACTTGACATCCGGAGGCTTTCAATTTTTCAATTCCTTTTCCCGCTACTTGACTATGTGTATCTGTAGTTCCAATAACTACAATTGGAATTTTGTGTTTGATTATTAAATCGCTGCAAGGAGGAGTTTTTCCAAAGTGGCTGCAAGGTTCTAAGGTTACATAAAGTGTAGCTTTACTTAAAACGGATTTATCTTTAACGGATTCAATAGCATTTACTTCGGCATGTTTTCCTCCATATTTACTCGTAAACCCTTCACCAATAATTTCATTATTATACACAATAACACTACCAACCATCGGATTTGGAGCTGTACTTCCAAGCCCATTTTTAGCAATTTCAATACAGCGTTTTAGGTATTTTTCATGTATCTTCATCCCGAGAAATTTCAGTGTAAAAATAACACAATAAAGTGAGCAATAATAATATTGTTATTAGAGAAATATCCAAAGCTGATAATAAGCAAATAGCACAAGTTATTCGAGATGTTTTAGTTGAATTTGGTGCCCCTAAAGTTGGCACTGCTTATGAAGATGTTTCCTTGGATGATATGGCAAAAACCTATAATAGGGAGCGGTCTGCTTATTTTGTAATTGAACGCGAAGGAAAGATTTTAGGTGGAGCAGGGGTTGCTCCATTGGTTGGTTTGGAGGAGCACATTTGCGAGCTTCAAAAAATGTATTTTTTAACAGAAGTTAGAGGTATGGGTTTGGGTGAGGAACTGATGAAGAAATGTTTAGAAAACGCTAAAGCATTTGGCTATAAAAAATGTTATTTAGAAACTTTGCCATATATGGATGCTGCACGAAAACTATATACTAAAGTAGGATTTGAAACCCTTGATAAACCAATGGGAAATACGGGCCATTATTCCTGTAATGTTTGGATGATAAAAGAATTATGAGATTAAAAGATATTCAAAGCATTTTTCATAAAGAATTAGATGTCATTTTTGGTGTTAATGAAGTCGGTAGCTTTTTTAATATATTAATTTCACATTATTTAAAACTCAACAGAATAGCTTTGGTTTTAAATCCAGAGTTAACGATTTCTAAAGAAGAGGAACAGCCTTTGTTTGATGCTTTGAGTAGATTGAAGCTGCAGGAACCTATTCAATATATTATTAAGGAAACAGAGTTTTTTGGTTTGCCTTTTAAGGTGAATGAAAACACCTTAATCCCTAGACCAGAAACAGAAGAACTTGTTGAATGGATTGTGCATACTATGAGTATGAGAGAAGAAATTAAACCAATTAATATTTTAGATATAGGCACAGGAACTGGATGTATAGCTATTTCTTTGGCTAAAAACATTCCAAATGCAAAAGTTTATGCTGTAGATGTTAGTGGGGAAGCTTTAAAAGTGGCTAAACTTAATGCAGAATTGAATAAAGTTGATGTGAGCTTTTATAAAGTTGATATCCTAAATGAAGCTTCTTGGGATTTAGAATTTAAGAATTTGAAGTTCGACATTATCGTGTCTAATCCACCTTATGTAAGAAACTTAGAAAAAATAGAAATAAAGAACAACGTTTTAAAATACGAACCACATTTAGCCTTGTTTGTTGAAGATGATAAGCCGTTGCAGTTTTATAATGCCATTGCAGATTTTGCTGTTGATAATTTGACAGAAAATGGCTTGTTGTTTTTCGAAATTAATCAATACCTTGGAAAAGAAACCAAGCAATTGTTACAAGATAAAAACTTTGCTGATTTAGAGTTAAAACTGGATGTTTTTGGAAATAACCGCATGTTAAAAGGCGCAAAGAATTTTTAATCGATGACTATCAAAGAACAAATTTTACAATTACGAGAAGAACTTAATAAACATAATTACAATTATTATGTATTGGATAATCCAATTATTTCCGATTATGATTTTGATGTCAAGCTCAATCAGCTTATTGCTTTAGAAGAGCAGCATCCAGAGTTTTTCGATGCGAATTCTCCAAGTCAAAGGGTTGGTGGTGAAATAACTAAAAATTTCGAAACCATTGTTCATGAACAACGAATGTATTCTTTGGATAATTCATATTCTAAAGAAGATTTGTTGGATTGGGAAACTAGAATTAAAAAGCTGGTAGATGGTCCATTACAATTTACATGCGAATTAAAATACGATGGAGCCTCCATTAGTCTAACTTATGAAAATGGAAATCTTATAAAAGCTGTAACTAGAGGCGATGGAGTTCAAGGTGATAATGTAACAGCTAATGTTAAAACCATTAAATCTGTGCCTTTAAGATTGAAAGGCGATTTTCCTGAGAAATTTGACATTCGTGGTGAAATTGTACTTCCGTTTGAAGGTTTCAATAAAATGAACGAAGAGCGAATAGAAATAGGAGAAGAACCATATAGAAATCCAAGAAATACGGCTTCTGGAAGTTTGAAACTTCAAGATAGCAGTGAAGTGGCAAAAAGGCCATTAGAGTGTTTGCTTTACAGTATTGTAGGAAATAATTTAAATATAAACACCCAATTTGAAAGTTTAGAAAAGGCTAGAGAATGGGGATTTAAGGTGCCACAAGCAGCTAAGCTTGTAAATTCCATAGATGAAGTTTTAGACTTTATAAATTATTGGGATACACACCGACATCATTTGCCTTACGAAACAGATGGTGTGGTTGTTAAGGTGAATAACTTGCAGCAGCAAGAAGAATTAGGATATACAGCAAAAGCACCACGTTGGGCAATTGCTTATAAGTTTAAAGCCGAACAAGTTTCTACCAAATTAAATAGCATAAGTTACCAAGTGGGAAGGACAGGAGCTATAACTCCTGTAGCTAATTTAGAACCTGTAGAATTAGCTGGAACAACTGTAAAAAGAGCTTCTTTGCATAATGCAGATCAAATAGAGAAATTGGATATTCGTGTTGGAGATGAGGTTTTTGTTGAAAAGGGAGGAGAGATAATTCCTAAAATTATAGCTGTAGATTTTAGCAAACGACCAGAAAACTCTCAACCTACACAATACATTGAGAATTGTCCGGAATGCCAAACAAAATTGGTGAGAACAGAAGGAGAGGCTCAACATTATTGTCCAAATTATAATGGATGTAAGCCGCAAATTATTGGTAGGATTCAACATTTTATATCCAGAAAAGCCATGGATATTGAAGGGCTGGGGGGAGAAACGGTTGCCTTATTAGTAAACGAAGGTTTGATAGACAATTATTCGGATTTATATGAATTGACTAAAGATCAAGTTTTGCCTTTAGAACGGATGGCTGAAAAAAGTGCGGATAATTTAATTAATGGAATAGAGCAATCTAAACAAATTCCATTTGAGAGAGTTTTATATGCTTTAGGTATTAGATATGTTGGAGAAACTGTAGCGAAAAAATTAGCCAAGCACTATAAAAGTATTGATGCCTTAGCTGTAGCTTCACATGACGATTTAATAAATGTGGATGAAATTGGAGTTAAAATAGCAGAAAGTGTTATCGAGTTTTTTAATGCTGATTCCAACAAGGGAACTATTGAAAGATTAAAAAATTTCGGTGTTCAGTTAGAAATTTCTGCAGAAAAATTAGCTAGTCAAACTAATAGATTGGCAGGCAATATTTTTGTTGTTTCAGGGGTGTTTCATACAGTTTCTAGAGATGAACTTAAAAAACTTATAGAAGACAACGGAGGAAAAGTATCTTCTTCTATATCTGGAAAGACCAATTATGTTGTTGCAGGAGACAATATGGGACCAAGTAAAAAAACAAAAGCCGAACAGTTAGGAGTTTCTATTATAAGCGAACAAGATTTTTTAAGTATGGTTTCATAGGAGCAATTCAGGAGAATTAGAGCTCGATAATAGGTTCTTTTTCATCAATTAATTATATCATATTTTGATTAAAAGGACTTTAGGGTTAAAAGTGTATTATGGTAAACCATGTTTTGGGCTTTTCTTTTTTTGATTTCTTATCCTTTATTGAGGGCATTTATGTTGAAATGCTGATTGCACCAATTATTACTGTTTTCTACTTTATAAAGGAGAAAAGAAAATCATTGCTCTTTAGTTTATTTATGCTTGTCTATTCGATAGCAGATCTTATTAATTTTTTTGATCAGGAAAGTTTTAATGAAGCTGTTTATTTCGTTTGCAATGCCTTGTATATGTTGTCCTATCTCTTTTTGTTGTTGGAAATGGCGAAAACAATGAGTTTTACGTTCATTATAAAAAAACTACCCATTCATTTAATTGTATTAACCTTACTTAATGTGTACATGATGTATGTTATGGTTATTATAATTAATCCTATTTTATTTGAAACAAATCATTTAATAATGGTTCAGGCCATGGAGCAGATGTATAATGTTTTTCTGTTGGCTATTTTAAGTTTGTCCTTTTTAAACTATATTATAAATGAAAGTAGTAAGACGTTGCTATTGTTTTTTGCGTGTTTAACCATCACATTTTCCGAGTTTTTATTAATTGGCTACTTCTACCTATCTGGCGAAATGCTCCAAATTCGCTATAGCGCAGTAGTACTTGAATTAAGTGCGTTTTTACTCTTTTACTTCCATGCTACTAAGGAGTTAAATCCAACCGAGGTTTAAATCTTGTTGGTAAATTTATTTATATTAAAACAACAATGTTTAATTTGCTGATAAACAGAGTGTATAGTTCATTGTGTTAATTTTAGCATATTTTTAAAATAGTGTTTTACCGACAAAATGTATCTTATTATCGACTAATGTTTATATTTGTATATATTTGCTTCGGAATTAAGATTTTATGAGTTTAATTAAATCAAATATTATAATAGTAGTCATTGTATTCCTATGCATTTCTTTTACGCTTTTTCAGGTTAAAGATGAATACTATATTTCTAATGTATCTAGAGCATTGATTGTACCCTTAATTTCAGTATTGTATTTTGCCAATACTAAAGTTAGATCTCCTTATTTTTCTTGGTTTCTTTTAATTTACTCTTTTTCAGAATTAATTGTTTTTGTAGAACAATTTTTAGATTCAACTTTACAATTACATATTTATTATTTTATAGGAAATCTTCTGTATATATTGGCTTATTTGTTCTTGTTAGTAGATATAATTAAAGGGTTGGATTTTAAGAAAGTCTTTAAAAAATACAAATTACACTTGTCTGTACTGCTCTTGTTAAATATTTATATTTCCTATATGCTTTTAGGGATTATAGACCCATTTATAAGGAATTCTAATTGGGTTTATGTTGAAATGGTATATAATGCTGTCCTGCTTTTACTATTAACATTTTCACTAATAGCCTACTTTTACAACGACAATAAAAAAACCTTACTTTGTTTTATTGCGACCTTATTTGTAGTGTTCTCAGAATTTCTCCAACTAGGGTATTTTTATGTAGTTGAAAAGGATGTGCTTAAATTTACTTCAACCTTCTTGTTTGTACTAGGCTTTGGGTTTTATTACTTTTATGCAAAAACCAGGCATGTAAACACGTTTCGATTGTATCATTAAATTTGAAGGGTACGTTTTTGGTTTGGACTATTTAGCTTGAACCTCAAGTGATTTACTTGGGAAAGATTTACTATCCTGTTTTGATGAATAATTGTAAGTAAGCCAGTTCCCATCTATAGGCGTACAGTACAGATAAGTGTGAAGTTGCTTGAAAAACTGTTCGGTAGCTGTAAATCACTTTGGTACTACGCTCTTCAAGCAATTCCTTTTTTATTTACACAATAATAGACGTTCCATTTGCTGTTTTGTTTTTGTTGGAATCGAAAAAGAAATCGATACGGCCTAAATTAATCCCATAGCAGCCAACTTGGTTTACGAGAACATTTTTCCCCTCAATATTTTGTGCAACTGTAGGTTTTGGTAAAAAGGTGTGGGTGTGACCGCCAATAATTAAATCGATATTTTTTGTGCTTGAAGCCAGTTTTAAATCGCTTGGTTTATCTGGGTTGTTGCTGTAATTATAACCAATATGAGATAGGCAAATAACGAGGTCGCAGTGTTCCTCTTCTTTTAAAATTCGGCTCATATCTTGAGCAATTTCTATTGGGTCGTGATATACGGTTTCCTTATAAAGATCTTTCAATACCAAGCCATCCAATTTAATTCCTACGCCGAAAACACCAATTTTTACACCTGCTTTTTTAAAGGTTTTATAAGGTTTAACATGCGTATCTAAAATTGTGTTTGAAAAATCGTAATTGGCTGAAATAAAATCGAATTTAGCATGCGGTAATTGTGCATATAATCCGTCAATACCATTGTCAAAATCGTGATTTCCAATGGTTGCCGCATCATACTTTAATTTACTCATTAACTTAAATTCTAATTCGCCTCCATAGTAATTGAAGTAAGGTGTTCCTTGGAAAATATCTCCAGCATCCAACAACAAGGTATTCGGATTTTCATTTTTAATGTTTTGAATTAAGCTAGCACGTCTAGCAACTCCTCCTTTGTTAGGATTTCTTCCGTCTTCAGGACCAAAAGGGTCAATATGGCTATGGACATCGTTCGTGTGAAGTATAGTCACCTGCGTTGTTTTATCGGCAGCGATAAATGAAGGTAAACTTAACCCGCCAACAGTAACTAAAGCTGTTGCTGCAGTTGTTTTTTGAATAAAATTTCTTCTTTTCATGTGTTTCAACATAAAGTTTTTTGTTTTTTACATGCAACCATATCACTTATTGCACGGGTGATTAAAGATGAGGTATCTATACTTGTTATTGTAATCTTATAAACCTATCGTCAATAACCGGGTTAATAGTGTCATGTTTATGGAAATGATCTATAAAAGCATTTCGTATTTTATAATTCAATATATACAAGGTGTCGCTAGGTTTAAAAAAATCCATACCATCGCCACCATTATACAAATAGTCATTGGTTGCTACATAGTATATTTTGGAAGTGTCGATTGGTTTACTGTTAATAGTAGCTTCAACTAACTCGTAGTTTTTATCAACTACAATTTTTAGTTTAGAAATTGGATGAGCTCTTTTGGCTGCCAATAAGTAATCAATCATTTGGTTAATTTGAGACCCTTTAATAGGGGCTACTACAATACTGTTTTCAAAAGGCATAATCTCGTAGGCAGTTCTTGTGGTAATATCACCTTTGGAGATAATAGCGCGTATACCACCATGATTTGTTAAAACCATATCAATATCTTTTCCAGTACGCTTTTTGAAAACCGGATTTCCTTCTTCAAAAATTACGTCTGCAAACAGATTTCCAATAGCAGTATTTAGCTCGCCATCGCTTTTGGAATAGGTGTTCATGGAGTAGCTAATAACACTATCCATGTCTTTGTTCAAATGATCTCTATAAGGTTTAATAAATGCCTCAATTTCTGTGTCGGTTGCAAGGCTGTCAGAAACAGGTATTTGTTTTCCTTCAATGCGTGTTAAGTGCTGTTTTTCTTGTTTACAACTTACTATCAACAGGATGAGGAATAGAGCAAAAAGTGGTTTAAAATTCATGGTGAAACATGTGTGTTTAAATAATATTTTGTGTGTACATTTACTACCTTTGTAACAAAGTATAAAGATATAATGATTTTAAAGGGTTTAAAAGAAAAATCTATTAAAAAGAAATTAAATAGCCTTCTGAAAAATCGAGAAGCAAATTTTAATACCGATAAAATAGAAAATATAGGAGTTATTTTAAATGCTGATGAAACCAACGATTTTGAAGCCCTAAAAACCATTGCTCAAACTCTAGGTGTACTACCAAATAAAGTAAAAATTATTGCATTTACAGCAAGTAGTAAAGCACAGGCTTACTCTTGGGATGCATGTTTTAATATGAAGGATTTCACTTGGAATGGAAAAGTAAACAATACTGAATTACAAACTTTTATTGATACTAAATTCGATTTATTAATTAGTTATTACGTTGAAGATGTTTTACAGCTAAAATATTTAACAGCGGCCTCCAATGCAAACTTAAAAGTTGGGATTTTTCAACATGACAAACGGATAAACGATTTAATTATAAAAACAGAATTCAATAAACTGGAGCTTTTTAAAGCCGAATTAAAAAAATATTTAAACGTATTAAACAAATTACATTCATGAAAAATAAACTAACAGGTTTAGGAATAGCTATAGTAACGCCATTTAAAAACGATTTAAGTGTCGATCATGAAGCTTTAAGTAACCTTGTAAATTATAATATAGAAAACGGAACCGATTATATAGTTATAAGCGGAACAACAGGAGAAAGTGTAACCGTTACCAAAGAAGAAAAAAAGCAAATTATAGCCACTATAGTAAAATCTAACAACAGTCGTGTGCCTTTGGTTTTAGGAATAGGAGGAAATAACACAGCAGATATAATAGAAGAAATTAAAACAACTGATTTTACACATATTTCCGCTATTTTATCTGTTTCACCTGCCTATAGCAAGCCAACTCAAGAAGGAATTTATCAGCATTTTAAAGCTATTTCTTTAGCTTCGCCAAAACCAGTAATTTTATATAATGTTCCTGGTAGAACCTCATCCAATATGTTGCCAGAAACAGTCATTAGATTGGCAACGGATTTCGAAAACATTGTTGCCATAAAGGAGGCTGCCGGAAACATGGCGCAGTATTTCCAATTAATAAAAAACAAACCTAAAGATTTCTTAATAATTTCTGGCGACGACGATTTGGCATTGCCAGTAACTTTAGCTGGTGGGGCAGGAGTTATCTCGGTTATTGGGCAAGCTTTTCCAGAGGGATTTTCAAAAATGATACATTTAGGAATAGAAGGAAATGCCAAGGAAGCCTATGAACTTCATTATCAGTTTTTAGATGTAATTTCTTTAATCTTTTCTGAAAACAATCCATCAGGCATTAAAGCTGTATTAGAACAGAAAAACCTGTGTAACGATACCGTAAGATTGCCACTAGTTCCTGCAACAAATTTGTTGAAAACTAAGATTGGAAACTTTATAAATGATTTTCAAAAAAGTTAAATTATACTTAAACCTGACACAAAGCAGGTTCAAGCATTTATTTTAGCTGTAAATAATATTTTTAAAATCCATTAAAATAGCTTAATTTTGCATCCTGTTTAAAAATTATGAAGAAACTTTTTTATTTATTTATAACTTTCACTGTTTTAAGTTCTTGTAGCCAATATCAAAATGCTTTGAAAAGCTCAGAAATATCTGAGAAATTCAGGGTTGGAGAAGAACTATATAACGAGGGGAAATATGCTAAAGCAAATAAATTGTTTGCTCAAATAGTTCCAAATTATAGAGGTAAACCACAAGCGGAAAAACTTATGTTTTTGTACTCTAAAACTTTTTATGAAATAAAGGATTACTATTTGGCTAGTTACCAATTTGAGCGATTTGTTTCGGGATATCCTGAAAGTGAAAAAGTAGATGAAGCCGCTTTTTTAAGTGGTAAAAGTGCATATATGTTGTCTCCTGTGTTTTCTAAAGATCAGACAGAAACAAAAGAGGCCTTAGAAAAATTACAAATATTTATTAATTTATATCCAAATTCAGAATACATACCTGAAGCAAATAAATTAGTACAAGAATTAGATTTTAAATTAGAGAAAAAAGCTTTCGAAATAGCAAAACAATATAACCGTATTGCAGGATTTAATGGAGATTATAATGCTTCGATTAAAGCTTTCGATAATTTTATATTAGAGTTTCCAGGATCTATATTTAGAGAAGACGCATTTTATTACAAATTGGACTCGGCTTACAAAGTAGCTATTAATAGTGTAGAATCTAAAAGAAAAGAACGACTTGAAAAAGTAAAAGGACACTACAATAATTACAAGAAGAATTATGGCGATTCGGAACGTATGGAAGAAGCCAACAAAATGATTGAAGAAGTTAATAAAGAATTAGAAAAATATAGTACTAAAAGCTAAATAGAATAAAATGGATTTAAAAAAAATCAAAGCTCCTGTTAATACAATTACTTACGACAGAAATAAAATTGAAGAATCTACAGGAAATATATACGAAGCTATTTCTGTTATTTCTAGAAGAGCAGAGCAAATTAATTCTGAAATTAAAAAGGAGTTAATTGAAAAACTTGAAGAATTTGCTACCTTTAATGATAGTTTAGAAGAGATCTTCGAAAATAAAGAGCAAATTGAAGTTTCTAAATTTTATGAAAGATTACCAAAACCTTACGCTTTAGCTGTACAAGAGTGGTTAGACAATAAAATTTATTACAGAAACACAGAAGACGATAATCAAGCATAAACACGATGTCTATATTAAGCGGCAAAAATATCCTTTTAGGCGTTAGTGCTGGAATTGCCGCTTATAAGGCTGCATCATTAGTTCGGCTTTTTATAAAAGCAGGAGCTCATGTAAAAGTGGTTATGACACCATCTGCAAAAGATTTTGTTACTCCGTTAACACTTTCTACCTTGTCCAAAAACCCTGTTCACTCAACTTTTGTTGACGATGTGGATAGTGAACTTTGGAACAATCACGTAGAATTAGGTCTTTGGGCAGATTTTTTTGTTATAGCCCCAGCAACGGCAAATACTATGTCGAAAATGGCAAATGGTGTTTGCGACAACTTGCTTTTAGCTACATATTTATCTGCCAAATGTCCAGTCTATTTTGCTCCTGCCATGGATTTGGATATGTATAAGCATCCTACTACCAAGGAATCTTTTAAAAAGTTAGAAAGTTTTGGAAATACCATAATACCTGCAACTAGTGGTGAATTGGCAAGCGGGTTGTATGGGGAAGGGCGAATGGCAGAACCAGAAGATATTTTTGCTTTTATAGAGCAGGATGTTATTGGTAAACTGCCACTACGCGGTAAGAAAATTTTAATAACAGCTGGACCAACCTACGAAGCAATAGACCCGGTTCGTTTTATAGGAAACCACTCTAGTGGAAAAATGGGCTTCGAAATAGCTAAAGCTGCTGCCAATCTTGGTGCTGAAGTAGTATTAGTTTCAGGTCCAACTCATCTTAGATTAAACCATAGTTTGGTTAAGGTAATTTCTGTAACCTCAGCAGAGGACATGTATCAGGAAGCTCATAAACATTTCGATAAAATGGATGTGGCTATTTTAGCGGCAGCCGTAGCAGATTACAGACCAAAATTAGTAGCAGATCAGAAAATTAAGAAAAATGATTCTAGCTTAACTTTAGAGTTGGAAAAAACCAAAGATATTTTAGCGTCGTTAGGAGCCATTAAAAAAGACCAAATCTTAGTTGGTTTTGCTTTAGAAACAGAAAACGAACTAGAAAATGCAAAAGGAAAATTAAAAAGAAAGAATTTAAATTTAATTGTTTTAAATTCGTTACAAGATAAAGGAGCAGGTTTTAAAACCGAAACCAATAAAGTAACCATAATTGACAATAAAGATCAGGTTACAGCGTATAAGTTAAAGTCGAAAGCAGAAGTAGCTCAAGATCTTCTAAACGAAATTATAATAAAATTACATGAATAGAATTCTTATATTTTTAATGTTGATATGTGGTGTTTCACTCCATGCGCAAGAATTAAACTGTAAAGTTGTTATTAATGCAGAACAAACCGGAAACAGTAATCTTCCTGTGTTTAAAACCTTAGAAAAGCAAATCTTTGAATTTGTTAATAATACCAAATGGACTGATAAGGAGTTTTCTCCAGTAGAACGTATAGAGTCTTCCATGTTTATTAATATTACCGAGCATTCTGGTGATGTTTTTAAGGCTACAATACAAGTACAATCATCTAGACCTGTTTACGGATCATCATATACAACAAGTGTTCATAATATAAACGATAAGGATTTTACTTTTAGATATCTTGAATTCCAAAACATGGTTTATAATCCAAATTCATTTGAATCTAATTTAGTTTCTGTCTTGGCATTTCATGTTTATATGATTTTAGGAATAGACGCCGATACTTTTTCGTTAAATGCGGGAGATTCATATTTTAAACAAGCTCAAAACATAGTTAACTATTCGCAAGGTGAAAACTCTAAAGGTTGGAAGTTGAGCGATGGTACCCAATCTAGATATATGTTAATAGATAACATACTGTCTCCAACTTTTGAAGGATACAGAAAAGCAATGTACGAATATCATAGAAATGGATTGGATTTAATGAGCGATAACACAAAAGAAGCAAAAGCCAATATCTCCAAAGCATTAATTGGTTTGCAAGCTATGAATAGGGTTAGACCGAATTCATTTCTTTTAAGAACATTTTTTGATGCCAAGGCAGATGAAATTTCAGATATTTTTAGCTCAGGACCTCAAGTCGACATCACACAACTAGTTGATGTTTTAAACAATATCGCTCCTATGTATTCTAGTCAGTGGAGAGAGATTAAATTTTAGTGTTTCACCTAAAGAATCACGTATTATATCAGGTTTTTTATTAGCTATCATTTCTTGAAATTACTTACCTTTAACCTAAATTCTAGAAATACTTTTGATCACATCTTTATCCATAAAAAATTACGCATTAATAGATAACCTTCAGGTAAAATTTAACCAAGGCTTTTCTATTATTACCGGTGAAACTGGCGCAGGAAAATCCATCCTATTAGGAGGGCTATCTCTTATTCTTGGTAAACGAGCCGATTTAAACAGTATAAAAGACACTACTAAAAAGTGTATTATAGAAGCTGTTTTCGATGTAACCAATTATAATTTAGAAAGCTTATTTGTGGCAAACGATTTAGATTACGAGCCGCAAACCATAATAAGGAGAGAGATTTTACCCTCAGGGAAATCTAGAGCTTTTGTAAACGATTCCCCGGTGAATTTATCGAGTTTGCAAATTTTGGGCGAACAGCTCATTGATATACATTCACAACACGAAACCCTTCAATTGGTAGACGATTCTTTTCAGTTTGAAATTATCGATGCTTTAGCAAACAATAAAGAGGTGTTAAAAGCCTATGGAATTCAATTAAAGCAGTTTAGAGCTATTCAAAAAGATTTGGATGCCTTATTGAAGTTTAAAGCAGAAGCAACTAAGGAATACGATTATAACACATTTCTTTTAAAAGAGTTAACCGAAGCTAACTTGGTAGATGGCGAATTAGAAACTCTTGAGGAAGAGTTTGAAACCCTAAACAATATAGAAGAAATTAGAGAGTCTTTATCTCATTCCACATCGATAGTTGGCGAAGAGGAAATAGGAATATTATCCTTATTAACACAATTAAAAGTAAACTTTAAAAAAATTAGTCCTTATGCTAGTAAGTACGAAAGTTTATTAGAAAGAATTGATAGTAGCTTTATAGAGTTAGACGATGTGTTTTCAGAAATTGAAAAACTTCAAGAGCAATTAGATGCAGATCCAGAGCGCTTGGAAAAAGTGAATTCCAAATTATTACTACTGAATAATCTGTTTAAAAAGCACTTAGTTTCTACCGTTTCAGAGTTGATTGAAATTAAGGAAAGCCTTTCCGTAAAAGTTTCAGAAACCGAAAACTTAGACGAAAACATTCAGAAGAAGGAACAGGAGTTAGAAGCTGAAAACAAGGCTTTAAACAAGCTAGCAAAACAGCTGCATGAAAACCGATTAAAAGCTATTCCAGAACTATCTAAGCAACTAGAAGAGATTTTAAGCACCTTAGGAATGCCTAATGCTAAATTTAAAATTACTTTAAATTTTAGTGATGTCTTTTTAGCAAATGGTAAAGATGAGTTATCGTTTTTGTTTACAGCCAATAAAGGCGGCCAATTTAACGAACTTAAAAAAGCAGCTTCAGGAGGGGAGCTTTCTAGAATAATGCTTGCAATAAAGTCTATTTTGTCCAAATACAAACAACTACCAACCATCATGTTCGATGAGATTGATTCTGGAGTTTCTGGAGAAATAACTAATAAAATGGGGTTAATTATGCTGGAAATGAGCCAATACATGCAGGTGTTTGCTATTACACACATTCCTCAAATTGCAGCCAAAGGTCACACACATTTTAAAGTGTTTAAGGAAGATGTGGACAATGTAACCTTATCAAATTTAAAAGAATTAAACTACGACGAACGGTTGGTGGAATTAGCGCAAATGCTTGGCGGAACAGAAGTTTCAAGTTCCGCCTTAGCGCACGCCAAGCAATTACTCAATTAATAAAATAAAAGTTAAGTTTTTAGATGAAAGTTTTATTAACTTTGATCCCTTAAGAACGTAACACCAAACAAAAATAACTAGCGATATGTCTTACAACTTATTAAAAGGAAAAAGAGGAATTATATTTGGGGCGCTTGATGAAAATTCTATAGCCTGGAAAACTGCAGAACGTGTTCACGAAGAAGGCGGTACCTTTGTATTAACAAATGCTCCAGTTGCATTAAGAATGGGTCAAATAAATGCTTTGGCTGAAAAAACAGGTTCACAAATTATTCCTGCAGACGCTACTTCATTGGAAGATTTAGAAAATCTAGTTGAAAAATCTGTGGAAATTTTAGGAGGAAAACTGGATTTTGTTTTGCATTCTATTGGTATGTCTATCAATGTAAGAAAAGGAAATGCATACTCAGATCAGAACTACGATTGGACTCAAAAAGGGACAGATATTTCAGCTATGTCATTTCATAAGGTTATGCAAACTTTATATAAAAAGGATGCTATGAATAAATGGGGAAGTATTGTTGCGCTAACCTATATGGCAGCTCAACGTGTATTTCCTGACTATAACGATATGGCAGATAATAAAGCCTATTTAGAAAGTATTGCAAGAAGTTTTGGTTATTTCTTCGGAAAAGATAAAACGGTACGTGTTAATACCATTTCACAATCACCTACACCAACAACTGCAGGTAGTGGGGTAAAAGGTTTTGATGGATTTATGGCTTATGCAGATAAAATGGCACCCCTAGGAAATGCTACAGCTTTAGATTGCGCTAATTATACAGTGGCAATGTTTAGCGATTTAACAAAAATGGTAACCTTGCAAAACTTATTCCATGATGGAGGGTTTAGTAACATGGGGGTAAGTAACGAAGTTATGGAAGCCTTTATTAAAGGATTAGAAAAGTAAAAGTATATAATTTTATAGAGTTAAAGCGAGTCATAATTTATGACTCGCTTTTTTTTTATTTAATAAATTTCTCATTTACAAGTTGATTTCTTATAAATTTTCTTACATTTAAAGTGCTAGAAATCATTTTATTAATTAATTTAAACCGACATGAAGAAAATTACTTATTTATTTTACGTCCTGTCCTTATGCTTTTGCTCCATAAGTTATGGGCAATATTTAACAGAAGGATTTGAAACCTCTGTTCCACCTCCAGGTTGGACATTGAACTCAACTAATGCTGCTTTTTCTTGGGGGCAAGCAAGTACCGCTCATACTGGCACTAATAGTGCAGAGGTAGTTTACGACCCAGCACTTGCTCCACAAAATGAAAGCTTGTTAACACCTGTTTTAGATTTAACAAGTGCTACAAATCCAAGGCTTATATTTTGGTTTAATATGAGTTATTACTGGAGTGTGGATCCGGAAGATAATTATGATTTTACCGTTAGTATTACTGATGGAACCACTACAACACCCTTATGGAGTGAAGTGGACTACGGTATTTTTGTAAATTGGGAATGGAATGAAGTTACTATAGATTTAACTCCTTATGCGGGCAGTAGCAACATGCAAATTGTATTTAATTATACAGGTACTGATGGTGCTGCTTTGAATTTGGACGATGTTTTAATTAACGAAGCTCCAACTTGTACAACAGCTGTTGTTGATAGTGCTACTGTGGTAGACGATTGTGCGGCACTCCAATTTTCAATAGATGTTGAAGTATCTACTGTGGGTGATGGAGCTTTTATTACAGATGGTTTAGGAGGATCTTTCCCAATTGTTGCAGGAACTGTTTCTACCGGAACTTATACTGGTGGCGATGTTATAACCTTAAGTGTAGAACACACTGATTCTGATTGCGATTTCATTTTAGGAAGTTATCAGATAGGGTGTACCTTGCCAGGTTCTGTTTGTGAAAATTCAATAGTAGTAGGGCCACTGCCTTATACCACTACAGATAACACCGCGAATTATGGAGATGATTATGAAGGTACTGATGTACCAAGTATTGCTGGTGCACAATACGCGAATGGAACAGGGAGTGCAAGTTATATTACAGGAGACGATGTAGTATATGAATTTACACCTGATCAAGACGGGTCTTTCAATTTCGATTTAACAAACACATTGGATGATTGGATTGGTTTTTGGTTATTTGAAGGATGTCCTTTTAGTTCTGTTGTAGCCTATCATACAGCTACAAATGGTACAACCAGAAGTCTGCCTGAAATTAATCTTACTGGCGGAACAACCTATTATGTTGTCATATCCTCTTGGCCAGCTCCGCAGTCGACGCCATATACTTTAAATATACGAGAAAACACCTGTACATCTGTAACAGTAGACTACGAAGTAGTCAATGATTGCGATGTAAGTGGAGGGTTCTACATAGATGTAAATATTACTGATATGGGAAGTGCTACAGATATAACCGTTTTAGACAATCAAGGAAGTGGGTCTCAACCTTTAAGTGCCCCAGGAACTTTACAATTTGGCCCATATGCACTTGGTACAAGCGTGACGATCACTATTAATGATGATAATGATGTTAATTGTACTGTAGTAAGCTCAGTTCTTACGCAAGAAACCTGTCCGCCAGATTGTGCTACAACGCCATTTCCAGAAGATGGAGCTACCAATATTCCTGTTGGAAACATAACTTTTACATGGGAAGCCCCAACATCAGGGCCAACTCCAACATCTTACAATTTATACGCAGGGGAAACTCCTGCAGGGGATGATTATGGATTAATAGGTAACTACACTGGAACATCAGCTAATTTAACTATTAATGGTTATAATATTCAACTGTATTGGATTATTAAACCGGTTAATGGCACAGAGGAAGCATCAGGATGTCCAATTTGGACCTTTACTACCGAGCCAGCACCAGGTTATTGCTTGACGGCAGTGAACGGACAATGGCCTAGTTCTACGTATACACCAACAACTTGTGATGGAACTACCGAGAATGTAATAACAACTGCAGGTTGGGCAGGAGAGTATTCTGTGGTATCTGTAACTGCAGGAGTAACTTATCAATTTCATAGTTCTGTTCCAACAGATTTTATTACGATAAGTGCTGATGGCGGTGCAACCGCTGCTGCTTACGGAATAACCCCTGTTACTTGGACGGCTCAAGCCACTGGAACGGTTAACTTTTATCTTCATACAGACGACCAATGTTCTAGTGAATCAGTAAGTAGAACGAGATCTGTTTTTTGTGGCGGAGAGTTAAGTGTGGATTCCTTTGAATTAGATAAAGCATTTACTTATTATCCAAATCCAGTATCAAGCATATTAACTTTAAGTGGTGTGCAAACAATTCAAGAAGTTGTTGTGTACAACATGTTAGGACAAAAAGTTTTAGGTGCGCATCCTAACGCTATGACTAGCGAGTTGGATATGTCGGATTTAAATGCTGGAACTTACTTTGTAAAAGTTAAAAGTAACCAAGCCGAACAAACAATTAAGGTAATTAAAAAATAAAGTTCATATTCTTTAAATAATAAATAAAAGCCACTCGAAAGAGTGGCTTTTATTTATTGGTTTAACTACATTTGTTACATGCAAATACAGTTTTCGTTTATTATTCCCGTGTTTAATCGTCCAGACGAAATACAGGAGTTGTTGGACAGTTTCGTAAAATTAGATACAGCTTTAAAGTATGAAATTGTAATAATTGAAGATGGATCTACCATCACTTCTGAAGCTATAGTTAATTCGTACCAAGAACGTTTGAATATTGCTTATTTTAAAAAAAGTAATTCAGGTCCTGGCGACTCAAGAAACTTTGGTATGAGTAAAGCTACAGGCAATTATTTTATAATTTTAGATAGTGATTGTATTTTACCTTCTCAATATTTAAATGAAGTTGAAAAAAGCTTAAATGAAAACTTTGTTCATTGTTTTGGAGGACCAGACTCTTCACATGATTCCTTTTCCGACATACAGAAAGCCATAAACTTCTCAATGACGTCCTTTATAACCACAGGAGGGATTAGAGGGCATAAAAAAAGTGTCAATACCTTTCAACCTAGAAGTTTTAATATGGGGCTTTCAAAAGAAGCCTTTTTGAAATCGAAAGGCTTTGGGGAAATTCATCCAGGCGAAGATCCTGATTTATCTATTAGACTATGGAATTTGGGATATAAAACAAAACTTATTGCGGAGGCTTATGTGTTCCACAAACGCCGTATCTCTTGGTCTAAATTTTATAAGCAAGTTAATAAGTTTGGCTTAGTTAGACCTATTTTAAACCAATGGCATCCTGAAACAAAAAAAATAACGTATTGGTTTCCTACTTTGTTTGTTTTCGGGTTTATTCTTTCTGTGTTTTTATGGGCCATTTTAAGCTTAAAAGTACCATTGCTATTGTTTGGTGGTTATTTTTTAGTGGCATTTGTTTTGGCCTTACTGAGCACAAAAAGTTTGAAAATTGCCATATTATCTCTTTTAGCCATTGCTATACAGTTTGTTGGCTATGGTTCAGGGTTTTTAAAGTCGACTATTTTAGTAAATTTCTTAAAAAGGCATCCAGAGGAAACATTTCCGGACTTATTCTTTAAAACATCATGTTAAAACAAATCAAAACACACATATTGTCTTCATTTAAAAGTAAGAAAATCAACGTGTTTCTTTTGTTTGTTTTGCTGTCATTTGTTGTGCTAATAGTTCTTAAATTATCGAATACTTATACCAATACCATCACTTTTGAGATTAACAAGATACAAATACCAGAAAAGCATTTGGTGTTAAATAATCATTCTCAAAAGCTACATATAACCCTTCGATCACAAGGATTTAATCTGTTAAAATACTACTTCAATAAACCACAAATTAACATAGATTTTAGTCAGCACATTACAAGAAACAAGGATTTTTATGTTTGGAATAAGCACCAAGGTTTTTCTGAATTAAACCTCCAGTTTTCCAAAAATGAAGAAATTATCAGTATTACACCCGACACGTTAAAATTTAGGTATGATGTTAATGCTATAAAAAAGGTTCCAGTTAAATTGCAAGCAAAACTCCAGTTTATTAAAGGATTTGATTTATTGGATTCCATAAAAATAGTTCCAGATTCTATAAAGATTATTGGTCCAGAAATTTTGGTTTCAGAAATCGCTTTTATTGAAACAGATTCAATTGAAATAAAAGAAGTGAAATCTGATATTAATTCGGTTATAAAATTAAAATTACCTACAAATAAAAACGGTAATTTAAGCTTTTCTAATACCAAGGTAGCCATTCATGGAGATGTAGATAAATTTACTGAGGGCCATTTAAAAGTGCCTGTTAATGTCATTAATATTCCAGAAAATTTAACAATTAAGTATTTTCCTAAAAAACTTTATGTAACTTATTACACGAGTTTGTCTAATTACGCTAAGGTACAAGCAAGCGATTTTGAAATTGTTTGCGACTACAATAAGCTAAAAAACGGATCGGATTTTTTAATTCCAGAGATAGCAAAAAAAGCCGAAAAAGTAAAGCATATTAAGTTGTCTCATGAACATATTGAATTTATTATTTTAGAATGAAAATTATAGGTTTAACAGGAGGTATAGGTAGTGGGAAAACAACCGTCGCCAAAGAATTCATGGCTTTAGGTATTCCAGTATATATTGCGGACGAAGAAGCTAAACTTTTGATGAATAACTCCAAGGTTATTAAAAGAAAGTTAATAGCTTTATTTGGTAATGCGGCCTACAAAGACCACGTTTTAAACAGACCATATTTAGCAGATAAAATTTTTAATAATGAGGAAAATCTGAAAAAGATGAATGCCGTTGTTCACCCAGAAGTGGCTAAGCATTTTAAAGCCTGGTTAAAAAAGCAGCAGGCACCCTATGTTTTAAAAGAATCTGCCATACTTTTTGAAAATGGTGGCTATACCCACTGCGACTATATAATTACCGTAACCGCCCCGATGTCTCTCAGAATAGAACGATTGTTAAAAAGAGACGAAACTACAGTAGAAAAAATACAATCTATCATGAATAATCAATGGGATGATGATGCTAAAATTGAAAAATCACATTTCATAATTGTCAATAAAGATTTAAAAGAAACACGCCAACAAGTGCAACTTACTCACGATAAAATCGTTAACTTAATAGGATAAAACCTGAATTTTAACATTTTTGTTAATGTAAGGTTAAATGGTAAGTAATGTAAATGTTAAAATGTTAATTTTGAGCGATGAGCAAAAAGTTATTCGTAGTACTAATACTATTAATGAGTTTATCATTAGTTGGTATTATTTTCGTTCAAGCATATTACATAAACAACTCTCTTAAAAACGAGCAAGATCAGTTTACTTTTAATGTAAAAAAGGCACTTAGTTTTACATCAAAAAAAATAGAAAATACAGAGTTTAAGGAGTATGCTTTAAAAATTCAAGATTTGTTGGATCAAGGTGTAAAGCCTGATACATCAGCTTTTAGACAGTTTTATTTAAAAGAAGAAGTAAAGGGGTCTAATGAGAAATTAATATATAGAAACAGTATTTTAGAAGAGAATTATAAATTGTCTTCTTCGATCTTTGACATAGGTTTAGACAGTATTAATATAAAAAAAGTACTGAGCGATAGAGAAACAAAAATTTTAAAAAGCGATGGATTGGAATCTAATTCTAATTTGAATCTAGATGCCATGATGTTCGAATTTGGTAAGCTGTCCAAAGGTGTTGAAATATTTTACGACACGGCATACGAGGATTTATCCTATCGAGTGCCCATTCATAAACGCGTTACCAAAGAAGAAATTCACGATCTTTTTAAATCGAAATTGGCCGAGGATAACATTAATATCGACTTTCAGTTTGCTATTTACAGTAACGATTTAGCTACTAAAATTCAATCGGATGATTTTGAATTACTAACGGAATCCACCTTTAGTGTTCCTATTTTTCAGAATAAAAATGATATAAGTAATTATAGGCTGTTGGTTAATTTTCCAAAACGAAATACTTTCGTGCAGTCTTCAATTGTAAGAATGACATTACTATCCATCATTTTTACTTCCATTATCATTATTGCATATTCAAGTGCTTTAATGCAATTATTTAAACAACGTAGAATTTCTGAAATAAAAACCGATTTCATTAATAACATGACCCATGAGTTTAAAACACCTATAGCAACCATAAACTTAGCTTTAGATGCCATTAGAAACCCAAAGGTTATCGATGATAAAGAAAAGGTGCTTCGTTATCTTAACATGATAAAAGAAGAAAACAAACGGATGCACGCTCAAGTTGAAAATGTATTAAGAATATCTAAACTTGAAAGAAATGAATTAAATATTAGTAAGGAGCGTGTTATACTACACGATCTTATAGAAGACGCTTTATCGCATGTAGAATTGATTGTTGAAGATGCCAAAGGAGAAATTCATTTAGATTTAGCAGCAACAAACTCTATGGTTTTGGCAAACGAAACACATTTTACCAATGTGCTAGTAAATATTCTGGATAATGCAATAAAATATACACCAGAATCAAGAGCGCCAATTATTCATATTTCTACCGAGAATGTAGGAACTAATATTATTTTAAAAATAAAAGACCAAGGTAGTGGTATGAGTAAAGCCGCACAAAAACGTGTTTTTGAAAAGTTTTATAGAGAACACACAGGAGATAGGCATGATGTTAAAGGTCATGGATTAGGTTTAGCCTATGTTAAACGAATTGTAGAAGACCATCAAGGTCATATATCAGTTGAAAGTGAAAAAGACAAAGGAAGTTTGTTTATTGTTAAACTTCCATTAATATCGTAAAAGCTATGAATGAACAACAAAAAAAAATATTATTAGTTGAAGATGATCCAAATTTCGGGACAATTCTGAAGGATTATTTAACTATGAACGACTATGAGGTTACCCACGCCAAAAATGGAATGGAAGGCTTCGAGAAGTTCAAGAAGGACGATTTTGATCTGTGTATTTTGGATGTTATGATGCCATATAAAGATGGATTTACTCTAGCTAAAGAAATTAGAGAGAAAAATACAGATGTACCCATTGTATTCCTTACGGCTAAAGCTATGAAGGAAGATGTTTTAAAAGGCTATAAGGTTGGAGCGGATGATTATTTAAACAAACCGTTTGATAGCGAAGTTTTATTAATGAAAATTAAAGCTATCATGCAGCGTAAGGCTACAGAAACAGTGGCAGACAGCAAACAGTTTGAATTTCAAATAGGAAAGTTTCATCTGAATTCTAAACTACGTTTTTTAATATACGATGGAGGAGAGCAGGTGAAGTTATCTCCAAAAGAAAATGAATTGCTACGTATGTTGGCTTTGCATGAAAACGATTTAATGCCAAGAGAATTGGCTTTAACTAAAATTTGGAGAGACGACAACTATTTCACATCAAGAAGTATGGATGTGTATATTGCGAAATTGAGAAAGTATTTAAAACTAGATGAAAACGTTGAAATTTTAAATATTCACGGAGAAGGGTTTAGATTGGTTGTCAATCAAGAATCTTAATCATAAATAAAATTACACTCAGAAAGACTGTCTACCAAGGCAGTCTTTTTTTTGCATGTTTTTGAACGAGTATAATTTCAACAACCAGGAAAAAAAGCAGTAAAAGAATGTTTGTTATACACGCACTTTTTTATATTTATCAAAATTAAAATTATATAGAAATGACGCTTCAAGGTCAAATAGTGGATATTAAAAATCGGAATATTTTTAGTGGTGAAATTACCATTAAGGACGGAAAGATTTTAAGGATAGAAGAAAAGCAGCACAATGTGAAGCATTACATTATTCCAGGGTTTGTAGATGCTCATATCCACATAGAAAGTTCGATGTTGGTTCCAAGTGAATTTGCTAGAATTGCAGTAAAGCATGGAACTATTTCAACGGTTTCAGATCCTCATGAAATAGCCAATGTGCTTGGTGTAGCGGGTGTAGAGTTTATGATAAATAATGGAAAAGAAACCCCCTTTAAATTTAATTTTGGAGCGCCAAGTTGTGTGCCAGCCACCCAGTTTGAATCGGCTGGGGCTGTTATCGATTCGGAAGGGATAAAAACTTTAATGGCACATCCTGATATTAAATACTTAGCCGAAATGATGAATTATCCCGGTGTTTTATTTGATGACGAAGAAGTTCTTAAAAAAATAGCATGGGCAAAGCATTTTAATAAACCCGTTGATGGCCATGCTCCGGGAGTTAGGGGAGACGCTATTACCAAATATATAGGTGCAGGAATTTCTACGGATCATGAGTGTTTTACTTATGATGAAGCCTTAGAAAAGCTCCAAAAAGGTATGAAAATTCTAATACGGGAAGGTTCAGCGGCCAAAAACTTTGAAGCCCTTATCGATTTGCTTCCCGAATATTTTGAAAACATCATGTTTTGTAGTGATGATAAGCATCCTGACGATTTGTTGTTGCATCATATAAATAATTTATGTGCACGTGCTGTAGCCAAAGGAATGGATGTCTTTAAGGTGTTACAAGCAGCATGTGTGAATCCTGTTAAACATTACAATTTGGATGTTGGTTTGTTACAGGTAGGGGATTTTGCCGATTTCATTTTGGTAGAAGATTTAAAAGAGTTTAAAACACTTCAAACCTATATCCAGGGTGAATTGGTTTTCGATAAAGGAGTTTCATTGATTAAATCGGTTCCTTTTGAAATTCTAAACAATTTTCACACTAAGAAAAAGGAGGTTTCAGATTTCATGTTTGCATCTTCAGCTAAAGAAATTCGTGTTATTGAAGCATTGGAAGGGCAGTTGGTAACTAACGAACTTATTGTGGAAAGTTTGTTGAAAGACGGGAATTTGGTGTCCAATATTGAAAAGGATGTTTTAAAAATGACGGTTGTTAACAGATATCAAAATCAAAAACCAGCTATTGCTTTTATAAAGAATTTCGGATTAAAGGAAGGAGCGATTGCCAGTTCTGTAGGTCACGATTCCCATAATATTATTGCAGTAGGAGTAAGTGACGAAGCTATTTGTAAAGCCGTGAATCTTCTTATTGAAAATAAGGGTGGGATTTGTGCTGTTTCAAACACAAGCTCGCACGTAGTGGCACTTCCTGTAGCGGGAATTATGAGCGATCAGGATGCGAAAACGATAGGCGAACAATATGCACAGTTAGATACCATGGCGAAGCAGTTAGGAAGCGTTTTACACGCTCCATACATGACCTTGTCGTTTATGGCTTTATTGGTGATTCCTTCGCTTAAACTAAGTGATAAAGGCTTGTTTGACGGGAATACCTTTCAGTTTACTTCTTTAGAAAACATATAACTAGTATTATGCCCATTTTAGAAACTACTTACAAAGCTCCGTTATTTTTTAGAAACGGGTTTGTTGCAACGGTTTATTCTGGTTTAATTAGAAAAGTTTCAGGTTTAAATCAAAAAAGAGAACGACTTACCTTGTCTGACGGAGATTTTATAGATCTAGATTGGAGTTTTACAGAAGAACGAACAAGTAAGCTAATTGTTTTACTGCATGGTTTAGAGGGGCATGCGCAGCGGCATTATATTACAGGAACAGCTAAGTTTTTTAATCAGAATCAGATTGATGCTGTTTCTGTAAATTTTAGAGGTTGTAGTGGCGAAGATAACCTATCATTTCGTTCCTATCATTCTGGAGAAACCGAAGATTTAAAAGAGATTATTCAACATATATTACAAACCAAACACTACTCTGAAATTTACATTAAAGGGTTTAGTTTAGGCGGTAATGTTACCTTAAAATACTTGGGTGAAACTACAGATATTCCTGAGCAGATAAAGACGGGAATTGCGGTTTCGGTGCCTTGTTATTTGGCAGGTGCAGCCAAGGAATTACACACTTTAAAGAACAAAGCTTTTCATGATAAATTCAAACATAATTTAAAAGAAAAATTGCTTTTAAAGACACAAAAACATCAATCAGTATTAAAGGAGTCCGACATACATTCCATTAAAACCCTTTACGATTTTGATAACCTTTATACTTCTAAAGCCCATGGATTTAAGGATGCTTTTGATTACTACGAGCAGTGTTCTAGTTTGCAATTCCTTCCAAACATCCAGATTCCAACATTAATTATTAATGCTCTTAGCGATTCGTTTTTATCTCCAGAGTGCTATCCGGTTAAGGAAGCTAAAAACAATGAGAATTTATTTTTGGAGATGCCACAGCACGGTGGTCATGTAGGGTTTATTGATAAAGGAAAATTTTATTATAATGAAAAACGAGCTTTGGAGTTTATACAAAAACTTCAATAATATTTTAATTAAATAAGAGAGAGCTATGACTAATAAACAAATTGCAGAATCTTTTTTACAATTAGCCGGAAATGGAAAAGTAAAAGACGCGTTTGAGAATTATGTTTCGGATGATTTTATTCATCATAATCAATATTTCCAAGGGACTCGAGCGGCTTTAAAAGACGCTATGGAAGAAGCTCACGTTACAAGTCCTAATAAGTCTATTGAAATTAAGCATAGTTATATAGATCAAAATACCGTGGTTACCCACTCTCTTGTTGTAAAACAGGATATGGATATAGCCGTTGTACATATCTTCCGATTTAAAGCAGACAAAATTGTTGAGTTATGGGATTTAGGTCAGCAAATTCTAAAAGATTCTCCTAACGAAAATGGCTTGTTCTAAGCAGTAAAAATTAGTCTTTTTGAACCCTTAGTTAGTTAAACAGCTTTCATTGCTCCTATAAAATTTTCTATATGTTGAGAAGCTGAGGAATGTTTGTTTTGCTAGCACTTTACCGAGTAGAGCTTCCATCATGTAGGGAAGCTAGGTTTAATGAGGCAGCAATGCTTATCTAGGTTTTGTTTAATTGAAATTTAGTTAGCTTGAGATTGCCATAGCTTTACCCTGAGGTATATATGGCTTTGATACGGGATTACTACGGCTTTACTATGGAGTATCTACGAGGGAACCCCCATGGACTCCTCTGTTTACAAGGGTTTAAAGGGGGTTCGTATATGGTGTAATCCGCAAATTTTTAGAAGTTTCTGCTTCGTTTAAGTAATAGGCGAATACGTATTGTTTAGAAACGAAACAAACTTTGCGTAGCTATACCTAAACTGTGTTGTACAGATACATAAAGGTAATATATTACTTATACATATCCAAATACTTAAGTTGCTCTTCGATGGCTGTTTTAAAGTCTGTTTTTAATTCAGTGACCAATTCAGAGACTTTAGGTACATTATGAATATTTGTTACTCCTTGTCCAGCAGACCAAATGGTTGCCCAAGCTTTAGCATCGTCTTTGTGGGCGGTTAGTTCTTCACCGAAATCTACTTTCTTTTCTCTTTTTAGCAAGTCATCTGTAATTCCCATTGCTTTTAGGCTTGGGCCTAAAAAGTTGGCAGCCACTCCAGAAATAGCTGCAGTATAGACAATATCACTAGCTCCAGACTGAATAATCATGTCTCTATATTCTTTTGGGGCTTTACTTTCTTGTGTGTTAATAAAGCGGGTTCCCATGTAGGCTAAATCGGCTCCCATTTGCATAGCAGAAGCCACATCACGTCCTGTACTTATTGTTCCAGCAAGTAAGATGGTTTTCTTAAAGAAACTTTTAATTTCAGCCACCAATGGCATTGGATTTATTGTTCCAGCATGCCCACCAGCTCCGGCAGACACAAGTATTAATCCGTCAACTCCAGCTTCAGCAGCTTTTTCAGCATGACGTTTTTTAATAATATCATGAAAAACTAATCCTCCATAAGCATGTACCGCTTCTACTAGTTCTGAAACAGCTCCGAGAGAGGTAATGATCAAAGGAACTTTGTGTTTAATACACAGTTTTAAATCTGCTTCTAATCGGGGATTTGTATTGTGAACAATTAAATTCACTCCAAATGGGGCCGCTTTTTTACCAGTTTCCTTTTCAAAAGCAGCAAGAGCAGTTTTAATTTCAATTAACCATGCTTCAAAGCCTTCACTTGTGCGTTGGTTTAATGCAGGAAAGGTTCCAACAATCCCGTTTTTACAACATTCAATCACTAGTTGCGGACCAGAAATTAAAAACATGGGTGCTGCAACTACTGGTAAGGCTAAGTCTTTTATAAAGGAAGGATTGTTCATGATGTATTTAATTTTAAAATAAGGATTTGTATGTGATTAGAAGGAGCATTCCAGATGTTTTGTAATTAAAATATGGACGCTAATTACCTTCATTTACAAATATACCAATCTAATGTTTTGTTTTAAATAATTTGTTTTAGAATTCTTAGTCTGTCTTTTGAGTCGCTTAGTTTTATTTTAATAAAAGTTTTTTCTTACATTTATGGAAACCAGATAATTATGCTTAAAAAAGTTTTTGGAAGTGCAGTTTTTGGGGTTGAAGCAACTACCATAATCGTTGAGGTAAATGTGGACAAAGGAATTGGGTACCATTTAGTGGGTTTGCCGGATAATGCTATTAAGGAAAGTAATTACAGAATAGCTGCAGCCTTGCAAAATAATGGTTTTAAGATTCCAGGGAAAAAGATAATAATTAATATGTCTCCTGCCGATTTAAGGAAAGAAGGCTCTGCGTATGATTTAACCTTAGCCATTGGAATTTTGGCTGCTTCCAATCAAATTCAGGCTAACACCTTGGAGGATTATTTAATAATGGGAGAATTGTCGTTAGACGGGAAGTTGCAACCAATAAAGGGTGCCTTACCCATAGCAATTAAAGCCAAAGAGGAGGGGTTTCGGGGTTTTATACTTCCTAAGGAAAACTCTAAGGAAGCAGCGGTTGTTACTGGATTAGAAGTATATGGGGTTGAAACTATTGAAGAGGTTATCAATTTTTTTGATAAAGGAGAAAGCTTGGAGCAGACCATTATTGACGTTGAGGAAGAATTTAATAAAAACCTCAATTTTCCAGAATTCGATTTTTCAGATGTAAAAGGTCAAGAATCTATAAAGCGCTGTATGGAAATTGCGGCAGCGGGAGGACACAATATTATTTTAATTGGTCCGCCAGGAGCAGGGAAAACGATGCTTGCTAAGCGTTTGCCAAGTATTTTACCCCCTATGACTTTGGATGAAGCTTTAGAGACCACTAAAATACATTCGGTGGTTGGGCGCGTGAAAGAAAACACGGGGCTTATGGCGCAACGGCCTTTTAGAAGTCCCCATCACACGATATCGAACGTCGCCTTAGTAGGCGGGGGCAGTTATCCACAACCAGGTGAGATTTCCTTATCTCATAATGGTGTTTTGTTTTTGGACGAATTACCAGAATTTAAACGCGAAGTTTTGGAAGTGATGCGTCAGCCTTTGGAGGACAGAGAAGTTACTATATCTAGAGCTAAGTTTACGGTGACCTACCCATCATCATTTATGTTGGTTGCAAGTATGAATCCGAGTCCGAGTGGTTATTTTAACGATCCCGATTCACCTGTAACCTCCTCTCCAGCAGAAATGCAACGTTATTTAAGCAAGATTTCAGGCCCTTTATTAGACAGGATTGACATACATATAGAAGTGACCCCAGTTCCTTTTGAAAAACTGTCGGACCATAGAAAAGGCGAGTCTTCTATAACTATCAGGAAACGGGTAACAGCAGCACGAGAAATTCAAACGAAGCGATTTAAAGATTCCAACACCGTTCATTACAATGCTCAAATGAATACCAAACAAATTAGAACGTTTTGTTTGCTAGACGAAGCTTCTTTGCAGTTATTAAAAACAGCTATGGAGCGATTGAATTTATCTGCCCGAGCTTACGACCGGATTTTAAAGGTAGCGCGAACCATTGCAGATTTGGAAGGTAGTGAAGATATTAAAGGCGCACATATTAGTGAAGCGATACAATATAGAAGTTTGGATAGAGAAGGTTGGTTGGGTTAAGGGAATTTAGACCCTTTGAATGACCCTAGTGAAAGGATAATTTTTTTAGGTTCGTTAAAAATTGAAAATGTTTAAGCCTGATGCTTTTATATTATTATGAATAAATTGAAGGAATTTTCAATCTTTTTAATACTTTTAGATTCTATTAACCAATCAATTATATTATGAAAAAAATTAGTTTATTCCTTATAGGTATTCTTCTTGGTGCCTTGGCGACTTACTTTTATTGTCCTAGCCGAAACCTAGAAGAAACTGAAGTTCCCATTGTAGCACCAAAAGGGCTTATAAAGCCAGAAGAAGCTAAAATATTAGACCAAGCATTTAACAGCAGGCATGCTTTAATTAGTGACTCTATAGTGAAACGACCAGACAACCGTTCGGCTTGGTGGTCATTAGAAGACATACAAAATTATTTAAAATATGCTGAAAACGAATCTAAGGAGTTGGGTTACACTATGGATGGTGTTCGCGTATATTTAGGGGCTTATCCAACCGACAGTGAGGTTGGTTACACCACTATGTTTTTAGTGCCTACAGGACATCAAAACCTTTCTGAAGGTAGTAGTATGTTTTTTAATATGGTAGAACCAGGAGGAGATATTCCTGATGGAAGTGGGTTGAATAAAGGAAGTGCAGGGAATCCTCCACCAAATAATTACCCTCAATAAACTATTTTGTGGAAGCCTTTTTTATTCAAAATTATAATTTAATTACAAGGTTTTTTGAGATTCTAGCCGTAGTAACAGGGCTATGGTATTTTAAAAAGTACCGGGAGACTTCTGCTAAGTATTTTATTTATTTTTTAGTATATGCTTTTTTAGTAGATTTTATTGGAGCCTATCCAGATCATTTTAATAATTTCAAATTTTTAAATAAGTTTCAAACCCTTATTCAAGGTACCAAATATCAGTATAATGTTTGGTGGTTTACCTTATTTTGGGATATTGGGGCTGTTTTATTTTTTGCCTTCTATTATCATAACATATTAAAATCCACACTATTTAAGAACATGGTTAAAATGCTTAGTTTCTTATTTATAGGATATACGGTTTATTATTTGATGTTCCATTGGAATGATTTGTTTATCAAGACGCTACCGGTCATTTGTATTTTAGGAGGAGTCATCATCTTACTTTGTGTTATTTTATATTTTATTGAGATGTTGTTAAGTGATAAGGTCATTACATTTTATAAGTCGTTAAACTTTTACATAAGTGTAGCGATATTTATATGGTGGTTGATTGTTACACCGATAGTTTTTTATGATATATATAATTCCACAGCCGATTGGAATTTTGTGTTTTTAAAATGGCAAATCTATTTGTTTGCAAACATATTCATGTATAGCACATTTTCAGTTGGTTTGATGGTATCAAATTCTGAAAGTAACTAATGTTTATGCCTATGGCCTTAGACTTAATGTTTTTTAAATCAAGAAATGATTCAGTTAATTAATTTTCTATTACAAGTAAAACCTGAAGTATCAACCTCAGCAGAGCGTTATTTACTAATCTATATGATTGGTGTTTTGTTTATAGTTACCACTTTAGTTATTGTTTTTTTTGTTGTTTTTCAAAAGCGAAAAAACAAACTTTTATTAGATAAAATTAAACAACAACGCGCTTTCGATGAAGAGCTGGCACGAACACAAACAGAAATCCAGGAGCACACCTTAAAACATATTGGATGGGAATTGCATGATAACGTGGGACAGTTATTAGCCTTTGCTAGTATGCAGTTAAATATGTTAGCAACAAAGATTCCTGAAGATATGAAGGGTACTTTGGATCTTACTAGCAGTACTATAAAAGATAGTTTACAGGAGGTTCGTGCCTTATCTAAATCGTTAAACAACGATGTTATTCTAAATGTTGGTTTTGAAAAATCTATTTCAAACGAATTGGATCGGTTAAAGCGTATGAAATTTGCCTCAGCAGAATTACATATTACGGGCAAATCGCAGTTATTAGCGAATAAAAAACATAAGATAATTCTATTTAGAATTTTACAAGAATTCTTTTCTAATTCCGTAAAATATTCTAATGCTCAAAATTTAAAAGTAACATTAAGTTACTCCGATAAGGAACTACTAATTGTTGCTTCCGACGACGGTAAAGGCTTTGATATTGATACGGCAGAAAAAGGATCTGGGCTTATAAACATGAAAAGTAGGGCAGACTTGATTGAGGCTAAATTTGACATGTACTCTAAACCAAATGAAGGCGTAAAACTTACTATAACTTATCCTTTAACATCTAAAAATTAATTTCCTTTTAAACGAACCCACAATTCCGAAAGCAACTTTTTGCCATCGCGTTTGTCTTTTGGCATTTCTGTAAATTGCACTTTGCCAAACGGATCTTTTTCTATTTTGTATTTGAATACAAAGTTTTGAGAATTTGGTGATATACTTAGGAGTCCGAAACGTAAATCGTTAAAATAAAGCTGATCATCTTCTTTAGATATAATATACCAGCCTTCAGAAATAGCCATCATTCTTTGTACTTTTTCATCTTTAGCAAGATTGCCTAAAAGCTCATGATTTTTAGGATAGGTTTCAAAGGAGATAGGCTTGGTATCAAAAAACGAGTAATTCCCTAATAAATAAGCCTCTTCCGTTTCAACGTTCGCACTCCAAAGTATGGTGTTTAAGGCCGAAGGTCGTGTGTCTAATTGTATGTAATCTATATTTTGGTTTTTTAAAGCGGCTTCAAATTCATTATATGCTATCCATTTTAATAGGAAAGTAAGGAGTAAGTAAGAGGAACTTATGATCAATCCTAATTTGTTGTATAAGCGGCGTTTTGCAGAGCTTCGTTTTTGAACCATTGCAAGAATTAAGAATACAAGAAAAGGTAAGGTATAGAGCGGATCAATTACAAATATAGTTTTGAAAGCAAGTCTTAAATCAAAAGGCCAAAACAGTTGCGTTCCCCAAGTTGTATGTGCATCTAATAGAGGATGAGTAATAAATGCCCAGAAAAAGAGCCACGCCCAGCCTTTAATATTCTTATAACTTTCATATCGGGAAACCAACCAGCCGAATATAGGAGCAAAAAGTACAGAAAAGACTATGGAATGTGTAAATCCACGATGTATTGCAAGGGCAGATACCGTATCGGTAAAATGTGATGCATAAACATCTAGGTCAGGAATGGTTCCGGCAATTGCCCCATAAAGCATGGCTTTATTACCAACTTTTTTTCCTAAAACAGCTTCTCCAACAGCTGCTCCTAATACTATTTGAGTAAGTGAATCCATATATTTTGCGAAAATAAGCCAAGTTAGTCAAAGTACATAACATACTTATGTATATATGCTAAGTAACCTTTGTTACTAAACATGTCTTTTATTAGGTCTACATTTGTACTACTAAATAGAATACAAATGAAAAGAACCTATTACTTACTTATAACTTTTTTGACTTTGGGCTTTTCATTCCAAGCGCAAGATTTAGTGCCTATCACTAAAGAAGAAGTTTTAGCCAAAGTTTCAGAAAAAAACACAAGTATTAAGATTTCTCAGGAAGAGTTTAATCAAGCAAAAGCCGATTATAATCAAACCAATGCTGTGTTTCTACCAAATATCACAGCAAGCCATACAGGGATTGCAACAACTAATCCATTAATGGCTTTTGGATCTAAATTGAATCAAGAGATTTTAACGCAGAACGACTTTAATCCGGCCTTATTAAATAACCCTTCTCAAATTCAAAACTTTTCAACTAAAATAGAGATACAGCAGCCATTAATAAATTTAGATGGTATTTACCAACGAAAAGCGGCTAAATCTAAAATGGAAGCGATGTCTTTAAAAACGGACCGAACCCAAGAGTATCTAGCTTTCGAAGTAGAGAAAGCTTATATGCAATTACAATTAGCCTATAAAGGAGTTGCTGTTTTAGAAAAAGCACTTGATGCCGCAAACGCTAATAAAGCTTTAGCAGATAATAGTTTTAAACAAGGCTATTTACAACGTGCAGATGTTTTAAATGTCGAGGTAAGAGTTACTGAAGTTCAAAATCAATTACAATCGGCAAGAAGTAATGTGCAAAATGCTTCAAACTATTTGTCTTTCTTAATGAATGATGAAAGTTATGTGATTTATACACCAACAGATAGTCTAACTGTTGAAGTAGTTTCTATGACCGATCCAAAGGTTTCTGAAAATCGTTCTGATATCAAAGCTATGGAATTGGCGTCTAATGCTTATGAAGCCATGAATAAAGCAGATAAGATGGCTTTTCTACCAAGGTTGAATGCTTTTGGAAGCTACGAATTATACGACGATCAAATTTTTCAAGCAGATGCAAACGGCTATTTGTTTGGGGCTCAATTAAGTTGGGATATTTTTCAAGGATCTAAACGTTTTGGTAAAGCGCAAAAAAGTAAAGCTGAATTTGAAAAATCTAAGTTAGAGTACAAGCAATATGTGTCGC
This sequence comes from Xanthomarina sp., assembly GCF_035306605.1. Classification (NCBI taxonomy): domain Bacteria; kingdom Pseudomonadati; phylum Bacteroidota; class Flavobacteriia; order Flavobacteriales; family Flavobacteriaceae; genus Xanthomarina; species Xanthomarina sp. Next base: position 61,002 of record NZ_DATGNR010000056.1, read on the forward strand.
AAAGTAATTTAGAATTGAATAAAGCAAAACGCGCTTTTTTAGATGCTGAAAATAAATTGAAATTAAACCAATTGGCTTTGGAACAATCCGAGGAATCGTTAAGGATACGCACCAACCGGTTCAAAGAAGGTTTAGAAAAAACATCCGATTTATTGTTAGCTGAAACGCAATACGCACAAAAGCAATTGGAATATTATCAAACCATATTTGAATACAATTACGCACAAGCTTATTTACAATTTTTAACTAAGGGCTAAAACTTCTCGACTGTGCTTGAGGAGACGAATATTGACTAATCTATTTTTGACGAAAACACATTGCGAAGCAAACAGGACCTAAATAATAAACAATTTTAAAAATGAAAAAAATATATACCATCTTAACATTATCTATCGCATTGCTATTAGCCAGTTGCGGTAGTGAAGACAAAAAAGCGGTTGCAGATAATTCTCCTGAAATTGTTGTAAAAACGAGTCAAGTAGAAGCAAATTCTAATTCACCGTTTTTATCGGTAAGCGGAAAAATTCAGGCAGTAAATAGTGCAGAATTAAGTACTAGAATGATGGGATACGTAAACAAAGTTCACGTAAATGTAGGTGATAAAGTACGTAAAGGGCAACTTTTAGTATCAATTAATAATGCCGATTTACAAGCAAAAAGAGCCCAAGTAAATGCAGGAATTACAGAAGCAACAGTAGCCTTTAACAACGCTCAAAAAGATTATAATCGCTTTCAGAATTTATTCGCAGAGCAAAGCGCCTCTCAAAAGGAAATGGATGATAAGACCGCCAATTTCGAAATGGCAAAAGCGCGATTAGAGTCGGCAAAGCAAATGAAAAACGAAATCAACGCACAATTCGCTTATAGCAATCTTACCGCACCTTTCAGCGGAACGGTAACTAGTAAAAACGTAGAAGAAGGTAATATGGCAAATCCAGGTGTTCCTTTAATCAGTATTGAAACGCCAGGAAGTTTTGAAGTGATGGCTATGGTTCCTGAAACTGAAATTTCCGAAATTAAAACTGGTACAACTGTAGATGTTTTAGTTAAATCTATTAATCAGACATTGAAAGGAAAAGTTACGGAGGTTAGTACATCTGCTAAAAATACAGGTGGACAATACTTAGTAAAAATAGTTTTAGATAAAACGGATGCGAACATCTTATCTGGAATGTTTACCACCGTTCAGTTTCCTGTGGAAAGAAAAACAAAACCTGAAATGGTATTGATTCCAACAGAAGCAATTATTACTAACGGGCAATTATCTGGTGTTTACACAGTAAGTCAAAGTAATACAGCAATTTTAAGATGGTTGCGATTAGGTAGAATTTTTGGAGATCAAGTAGAAGTATTATCTGGTTTAAATGCAGACGAAGCCTACATTGTTTCAGCTGAAGGCAAACTTTTTAATGGTGCAAAAATTACAATACAATAACTAAAAGGTCGCGTTAAGGATAGCAATGGAAATCCTTTTTTTGCTTCCATATATGGCAAAAAAAAGATTGTAATGGATAGCCTGTTAAAACGCCCAAAATAAAAGTATAAAATGAAAGAAGGAATCGCAGGAAAAATTGCCAAAGTCTTTATGCAATCTAAGTTAACGGTATTGTTAATGATTGTGTTTATGGTTGTTGGTGTTTATAGTTCGTTTTTAATTCCTCGTGAAGAAGAACCACAAATTGATGTGCCAATGGCAGATATTTTTGTTGGGTATCCGGGAGCAAGTCCAACGGAAGTCGAGTCGCGAGTTATTAAACCCTTAGAGCAATTAATTTCTAATATAAAAGGTGTGGAATATGTGTACTCTACATCAATGAAGGAACAGGGCATGGTTATCGTTCAGTTTTATGTGGGCGAAGATGTTGAGCGTTCGTTTGTAAAGTTATACAACGAAATTAATAAGCATATGGACCAAATGCCACAAGGTGTAACAATGCCTTTGGTAAAAACACGAGCTATTGATGATGTGCCTATGTTGGGTTTAACACTGTGGAGTGAAAATTACGACGATTACCAATTAAATCAAATGGCTCAAGAGTTAGAGGCAGAAATTCAAAAGGTAAATGATGTTGCCATTACTCATAAAATTGGTGGTCGAGAGCGTCAATTACGCGTGGTTTTAGACAAAGATAAATTAGCAGCAAGTGGCTTAGATTTTTTATCGGTTTCTGAAATGATTAAGGCAAATAATAGCCAATTAAGTTCAGGGAGTTTTGATAAAAACGATACAGAATTTCTTGTAAATACAGGGAAGTTTCTAGAAACGGTAACAGATGTTGAAAACCTAGTAGTCGGGGTTAAACAAAATCAGCCTATCTATTTGAAGCAAGTGGCGCGTATTTTGGACGGTCCAGAACTGCCTCAAAATTATGTGAGTTTAGGTTTTGGAAAAGGAAGTGTTAAATCTTCAGAATACAAATCGGAATATCCTGCAGTGACCATTTCTGTTGCCAAACGAAAAGGCGCAGACGCTATGAAAATTTCGGAAGTCATTATTGATAAGGTGGATCATTTACGTGCGACTTTAATTCCGGATGACGTTCATGTGGAAATCACTAGAAACTACGGAGAAACAGCTTCACAGAAAGTTTCTGAGCTGCTTTGGCACCTTATAGGCTCTATTTTCGCAGTAACCATCGTAGTTATGTTGGCTATGGGCTGGCGTGGTGGATTGGTCGTGTTTTTATCGGTGCCAATTACTTTCGCACTAACCTTATTGAGTTACTACTTGATGGATTATACCTTAAACCGAATTACCTTATTCGCTTTGGTTTTCGTAACAGGTATTGTCGTCGATGACTCCATTATTATTGCCGAAAACATGCATAGGCATTTTAAGATGAAACGATTGCCTTTTAAACAAGCTGCATTATACGCTATTAACGAAGTTGGTAACCCAACCATTTTAGCAACATTCACGGTAATTGCTTCGGTATTACCAATGGCTTTTGTTTCAGGATTAATGGGACCCTATATGGCGCCAATGCCTATTGGAGCATCTATTGCTATGATTTTATCTTTATTTGTAGCCTTGACTATTACGCCATATTTAGGCTTGATTTTCTTAAGAGAGAAAGATAAAAAAGGTCAGACTGAAAAATCCGAAAAACCTTTAGAAGATACTTTAATTTATAGAGTATATAACAAATTAGAACGTCCGTTATTAGAAAGTAAAGCAAAACGTTGGTTGTTTTTAGGGGGAACATTTGCGCTTTTAATGGTAACCATGGTGCTGTTTTTTACGAATTCGGTTGCTGTAAAAATGTTGCCATTTGACAATAAGAATGAATTTCAAGTGGTTATTGATATGCCTGAAGGTACAACCTTAGAACGTACAGGAGTTGTAGCACAAGAAATTTCTCAATACTTAGCGACACGTCCAGAAGTAGTAAATTATCAAAACTATGTGGGGACCTCAGCACCTATAACATTTAACGGCTTGGTGCGTCATTACGATTTACGTGGTGGATCTAATATGGCAGATATTCAAGTGAATTTAATTGGTAAAGGGGAGCGTTCTGCACAAAGTCATGATATTGCTAAATTATTACGACCAGATATTCAGAAAATCGCTTCGAAATTTGGAGCTAATGTGAAATTAGTAGAAGTTCCACCAGGACCTCCAGTACTATCTACAATTGTAGCTGAAGTGTATGGGCCAAATTACGATGAGCAAATTAGAATTGCCGATAATATTCAAGAGATACTAAGAAATACAGATGACGTGGTAGATATCGATTGGATGGTGGAGGATGACCAAATTGAATATCAGTTTGAAATCAATAAGGAAAAAGCAATGTTATATGGTGTAGCACCACAGCAAATAGCTTACACCATGAATATGGCATTATCTAATAGAGCTATTACAAACTTGTATGATGAAGATGCTGTTAGTCAAGTTGGATTAGTATTGGCTTTAGATGAAAAGGAGAAATCTACAATTACAGACATCTCTCAATTAAAAGTAAAATCGAATCAAGGGCTGATGATTCCTATTGCCGATTTAGTAGATATTTCACAAACCACTGCAGCCAAAAGCATTTATCGTAAAAATCAAAAACGTGTGGTTTATGTTATGGCAGATATGGCTGGAGAATTAGAAAGTCCTGCATACGCGATTTTAGGAATGGAAGACAAACTGAAGGAGATTCCTTTAGAAAAAGGATACGAACTTAATGAACTGTATTTAGGTCAACCAGATTTTGAGGATAATTATACGGTAAAATGGGATGGTGAATGGCAAATTACATTAGAGGTATTTCGAGATTTAGGAATTGCGTTTTTAGGTGCTATTATCTTGATATACATTTTAATTGTTGGCTGGTTCCAAAACTTTAAAGCACCCATCGTAATGATGGTTGCTATTCCGTTATCCTTAATCGGGATTATTCTTGGACACTGGATTATGGGAGCATTCTTTACAGCCACATCGTTTATTGGAATGATTGCTTTAGCGGGAATTATGGTGAGGAACTCGGTTTTACTAATTGACTTTATCAATTTAAGAACAGCTGAAGGTGTACCGTTAAAACAAGCAGCAATTGAAGCTGGAGCTGTGCGTACAACACCAATTCTATTAACAGCAGGAACGGTTGTTATTGGCGCATTTGTGATTTTGTTTGATCCAATTTTCCAAGGCTTAGCGATATCGTTAATGGGCGGAACTATTGTTTCAACAGTGTTAACCTTGTTGGTTGTGCCACTGGTATATTACATGATTGAGAAGAAGAATTACAAATGAATATTTTCCGCAGATTTCGCGGATGTACGCAGAAGTACAATCTAAAAATCTGCGGGAAACAAAAATAAATCGCATATGAAATTAGTAATAGTCACATCAGTCGAAGAGTTTCAAAAAGATGTTTTGAGACTTTTCAAAAATGCAGATATTCACAATTTGAGTAGTTCTGATATAGACGGCTATAAAAATGGTTCTTCAGTATTAATGACCTCAAGTTGGTTTCCAGGTGAAAAATTTGGAGATGAATCGCGTTTATTTTTCTCGTTTACGGAAGACGAAAATATTAATATGCTATTCCGGTTAATACAAGAATTTAATTCAACTTTAGAAACCAACAATGCTGTAAGAGCTGTTGTGGTTCCTATTGAAAGATCAATATAAACTTAAAAATTAATTAAAGATGTTAAATACTTATTTTAGAATTATAGTTGGAAGTATGGTATTGTTAAGTGTTGTACTTACGCAATACGTGCATGAAAACTGGATGTGGTTTACCGTATTTATTGGTGTAAATCTGATTCAGTCGGCCTTTACCAAGTGGTGCTTATTAGAAACCATTCTAGTAAAATTAGGGGTTAAGAAAGAAGGTGGTAGTTGTAGTATAAAATAGTTATCAAAATTAAATAGGTGTAATCCTTGATAAATTTGATATATTAAAAATCCATAAATTGATTTATTGCATGTATTTTCGCATAAATTTAATTTATGGATTTTTTATTTCAACCTTGGCCTTGGTATGTTTCAGGCTTTTTAATAGCACTTACCATGCTTATACTTTTGCTTATGGGCAAAAGGTTTGGTATGTCTTCAAACCTAAGAACCTTTTGTGCTGCTTGTGGAGCAGGGAAAGCAAGCGACTTTTTTAAGTTTAATTGGCGGGATGATGTTTGGAACCTTCTTATAGTAGTTGGAGCCATGCTTGGTGGTTATTTTGCATCTCATTATTTATCTCAAGGCGACATGCCTTTAATTAGTGAAGCTACTATAGCTTCTTTACAAGATTTAAATATATCTGCCACCAATCAATACGTTCCTGTAGAGTTATTTTCTTTAGAATCCATGACAAATATAAAAACGCTTGCTATTTTAATTATAGGGGGAATTCTTGTGGGATTTGGCGCTCGTTATGCAGGAGGTTGTACTTCTGGTCATGCTATTTCAGGATTAAGCAATCTGCAATTACCATCATTAATCGCTGTTGTTGGATTTTTTATTGGAGGTCTGATTATGGTTCATTTATTATACCCTTTAATTTTTTAATATGAAGAAGTTAGCATTCATTATAGTCGGTTTTTGTTTCGGAATTATCATGTATAAGTCGGAAGCAGCATCCTGGTTTCGTATTTATGAAATGTTCAGATTTGAATCTTTCCACATGTATGGTATTATGGGAACAGCCTTAGCATTTGGAGTCCTGTTCGTACATTTAATTAAACGCTTTCACATCAAGACTTTTTCAGGTGAAACCATTACTATTGCTCCAAAAGAGAAATCTATTACGAGATATTTAGTAGGAGGAATTATTTTTGGTTTGGGTTGGGCTTTAGTAGGAGCCTGTCCAGGACCTATATTTGTACTTATAGGAGCTGGATATTTACCCGTTATAATTGTATTTCTAGCCGCTGTGTTTGGGACTTTTTTATACGGCTTGGTTAGAGAAAAATTGCCACATTAGTTGCTTTTTATGTTGGTTTTGTAACATTTTTATGGGTTGTTCGTCATATTAATACATCAATCATTAGAAATTAATCATCATGAGAAAAGACAATCAATTAATAGTTATAACCCATTTAAGTCAGTTATTAACGTGCTTAACCGGATTTGGAGGACTTATAGTGCCACTTATTTTATGGGCAACACAAAAGGATAAGGTTCTTGATATGGATGAACATGGTAAGCGTATTATTAATTTTCAATTGAGTATACTTATTTATGCTATTATTTGTGTTCCGGCAATTTTATTATTAGGTTTGGGTATTGTTGGTTTAATTGTTATCGGTTTTATTTCTTTAATATTTCCTATAATCAATGCCATAAAGGCCAACAACGGAGAACCTGTAACATATCCATTATCTTTTAATTTTATTAGTTAAAATATTTATTCCAGTAAGAACATATAATGGATTTTAAAAGCGCTTTCTTAGGAAGGCGCTTTTTTGTTTTAATAGCTGTGTTAGGAAGGACTGTCTATTTAAGCCAATAGTATCAAAATAAAAAAACCACAACTTAACAAAGTTATGGTTTTCATTATCTTTTATAAACATAAGTTATAACAGCTTTATAAGCTTGTTTACTAGCTGTTCAACATGACTGGCATAACAAGCATAGTAACTTGTTCACCTTCATCTAAACCATCAACAGGAGTTAAAATTCCTGCTCTATTTGGTAAGCTCATCTCTAATTGTACTTCGTCTGAAGTTAGGTTGTTTAACATTTCAGTTAAGAAACGAGAGTTAAACCCAATTTGCATATCGTCTCCTTGGTAATCACAAGTTAAACGCTCTTCCGCTTTGTTTGAGTAGTCTATATCTTCAGCAGAAATATTTAATTCAGCTCCAGCAATTTTTAAACGTATTTGGTGGGTTGTTTTGTTAGAGAAAATACTAACACGACGTACCGAATTTAAAAACTGCATTCTATCTATCACTAATTTATTTGGATTCTCTTTTGGAATTACAGCTTCGTAATTTGGATATTTTCCATCAATTAAACGACAGATTAAAATGGTATTTTCAAACGTGAATTTTGCATTAGAATCGTTGTATTCAATGGTTACATTATCATCACTTGCCGCTAAAATTCCTTTTAATAGATTTAGAGGCTTTTTAGGCATGATAAATTCAGTGGTTTGACCCGCTGTAACATCTTCTCTTGAATATTTAACCAATTTGTGGGCATCTGTAGCAACAAAGGTTAATCCTTCTGTAGAAAACTGAAAGAACACTCCACTCATTACAGGACGTAAATCATCGTTTCCAGCAGCAAAAATGGTTTTGCTGATAGCTGTAGATAAAATATCGCCGGTAATAGTTGTTGAGGTTGCATCGTCTAAAGACACCGCTTTAGGGAATTCATTTCCATCAGCATAAGCTAAAGCGTATTTTCCATGATTCGAGCTAATTTCTATGGTATTGTTTTCTTCAACAACAAAGGTTAAAGGTTGCTCAGGAAAGGTTTTTAAAGTTTCTAATAGCAAACGAGCTGGAACAGCGATGTTTCCACTATTTTCACTTTCTACTTCTAATTTAGCCGACATGGTCGTTTCTAAATCACTTGCAGAAATTGTAAGTTCAGAATTGTTTAATTCGAATAAGAAGTTATCTAAAATAGGTAAGGTATTCGAGTTATTAATAACACCTCCAAGAACTTGTAGCTGTTTTAGTAAATAGGTACTTGATACTATAAATTTCATGTATATTAAATACGTTTAATGTTCGTTTAATTACTATTACAAATATATCGTATAGTGGTTAATATAGGAAACAAACTTATTAACATTTCATCTCGTGAAAATAGTATTTTTTTTTCAACAAATCAAGTGGTTATCTTAGGTATTTCTTCTTTCTATAGAAATTGAAAATAAACCCGAAAACCCCTAAAAACACTAGTGGTAACAGAATGTTAATTAACTGCCATTTGGTTTTTTCTGAAGCGGCTTTTTTGTAATCTAAAAACGACACTTCAATTTCTTTTGATCGAATGTTTATAAGTCCGTTATCATCTAGAAGGTAATTTACGGCATTTAGTAAAAATTCTTTATTGCCGTATAGCTGTCCAGAACTCCTGTCGAAGCCTAATTCAATAGGTCCGTTTTTACCCAATTCATTTTTAATAACATCGCCATCAGCAATTACAATCATTTTAGTTGCTTTGCTTTTGTTTCTTGTTTTTTCAAGAGGAAAAGGTTTCACCCGGTTGTTATACACCGAAGTAAATTCGCCTTCCAACAAAACGGCTAAGTTTTGATACGGATTGTTGTAAAGTTCTGGGTTTGGTTCTTCCACCGTCATTTCTAAACTAATTTCCCTTGGTGTTCCATCTATTTTAGAAAGTGTTGAACTTTTTAGTAAAATGGTTTTTTTGATATCGTTTTTTAAGGTGTCAATTTGATTTGCGAAATCAAACTTCACTAAATTTAAATTATTTACGATAGGATGTTGACCTAAGGGATTTACCAAAGGCGAATAGTACCAAGGAAACTGTTGAAAACGAGCTTCGCTGCCTTCACCTATAGCTAAAGTAATTGGAGCCGAGTAGAGGTCGTTTATTAAAACAGGATTGATTCTTAAACCGTATTTAAAGAAGAAATCGGTCATGTTTAAGTCTCTAGCAATCGCTACACTTTTACCTGTATTGTACAGGCTATCTTTTTCCATAGCCACGGCGTCCATTAACCAGAGGCTTTTTCCTCCAGCCATGGTATACTGATCTAAAACAAACTTTTCTTCTTCGGTAAAAGCTTCTGTAGGCTTTGCAGATACAATTAAATTGAAATCCTTTAACTGATTTAGTGTTCTTTCAGGGTTGCGAGCCACACTGTCTAAAGTAAACGGAGCTAGGTTGTAATATTCTGAAATGGTTTTTAGGAAATCTTCTATATAACGCCCTTTTAGTTCGCCATTACCAATTAAGAAGGCTATTTTTTTATTTCGTGGATTCACCAATTTGCTAAAGCCATCAGCAAAAGCATATTCTAAATGCTGAACCGAATGGGTGATTAGTTCCTGTTGGGTAGCACCAATTTTATTCTTTACCAAAGGAATTTTTACTGTTACATCGTTATAACTAGCTAAGGCCCATGGAAAAATAACTGCTTGACTACTTTTTCCGTTTTCTTCCACGTTCAGTTGCATAGGTATTAAACCTCTGTCGTTGAGTTGTTGGATGTTTGTATCTCTATTCGCTTCGTCTGCTAGTGGGTTTATAAAATGAAAAACAATGTTTTTATTATGAGCCGAAAACTCTTCTAGAATTTGTTTCGTTTCTAATTGCAGGCGTCTGAATTCTGAAGGGAAGCCTTCGCCTTCTAAAAATACATCTACAATAATAGGCGATTCCACCTCGTCTATAATACCTAGAGCGGATGGGCTAATGGTATATCGTTTGTCTGAAGTTAAATCGAAACGACTGTAGTAATTACTGCTCAGGAAGTTTAACGCTAATAAACCCAATAATAAGGCGGTTAAAACAAGGCTTTCTTTCTTCTGGATGCCTTTGGTTGCAATCCGTTTGCTTGTAAGAAAAATAAAGAAAATGGTAATGCTTAAGAAATAGACAATATCTCGTGTATCTAAAACCCCACGACTCATGCTTTTATAGTGCGCGTTCATCCCCAATTGCTCAACAAAGGTACTTGCCAGCATGTCTGCTATTCCTTCAAACCCGATATAAAAAATTATACAAATAAATACGGAGGCTATAAACGAAACAATTTGATTGTCTGATAATGTGGAGGTAAAAACACCAATAGCTGTATAGGCTGCCACTAAGAATAATAAGCCAAAATACGAGCCTAAGGTACTACCAACATCTAGATTACCGATAGGGTTTCCTAATTGATATACCGTGTACACATATAAAAGTGTAGGAAGTAAAGCCATTAGGATTAAGATAAAAGCCCCTAAGTATTTCCCTAAAACAATGTTGAATAAACTGATGGGTTTTGTTACTAATAATTCTAAAGTTCCTTGCTTTTTTTCGTCGCTAAAACTTCGCATAGTAACTGCTGGAATCAGGAAAATTAGCACCCAAGGAGCTAATAGGAAAAACGAGGATAGATCGGCAAAGCCATTGTTTAAGATGTTGAATTCCCCTTTAAAGAGCCATAGAATCAATCCGTTTAACAAAAGAAAAAGAGCGATAACCAAGTAACCAATTGGAGAGGCAAAAAATGAGTTTATTTCTTTTCTTAGGATGGCAAACATTTGTATAAGGTATTAGGGAATAATAGTAATTAGATTATTTGTTAATGAGCTAACATGTTTATTAAATTAGTATAGCTTTTAAGGTTATAGAAGTGAAACCGTTTTATCCACGCTCCAAGCTTCTGGTTTGGCATTGAAAAGAGGTTTTGTTTTACTCCACACCGCTTTAAATAAATCGGAGTGTCTGTATGCTTCCAAATCGGTTTCGGCCTCCCAATAACTATAGGTAAAAAATATGTTTGTATTTGTTTTGTCTCTATATAATTCTAATAAACGGCAGCCTTTAAAATTTCGTATTTTTTCTTTATTCAGATCAAAATTCGCAAGAAATTCAGGTACATGCTTTTCATCAAAACTTAATTTTACAATTCTTACAAACATAGGTTTCTACTTTTATTCATTTATAAATTTTACGCTTACAGAGTCCAGTACATTCAATCCTAATAAGGTATTAGCACTACCAGTAGTTAGTCCGTTACTTTTATAAACGGCAATCTCCAAATAATTAGATGAGTTAAATACCACCATTTTTTTTCCTTCGTCGTTTCTTTTTTCTATTGGCACTTCAAAATTCACTACATCGCAATATTTAGTAAATATTTTATCGAATTTATAAGACCTAGCACTTATTATAAATTTTCGTCCCTTTTGGATTTTTGTAAAAAAGGATTTTTTAATATTGGTAATAACGTTGCCATAATTATCAATATAGATTACGCTTCCTACAATCTGAGTTTCTTCTTCGTTAACAAATGGATGTATGTTTCTTATAGGTTTAATAAAATCTATTGGTTTTCCAATAACCTCAAGAGTTCCACCTCGAGCTATATGGCAAGCTACTTTAACAAAAACATCTAGCGCAGGAAATTTGGTTTCAACATGGTCGTGGATGTTTATTTCCACTATTTTTTCTGGACTTATTTCGGCAGAGATCATGCTCATAATTCCATTATTGGCACATATAAAATAATGATCGTCTAGTAAAATAGCTATATGCTTGTTATCTTCATGCATTTCAGAATCGATACCTATAATGTGTATGGTTCCTTTAGGAAAACTACTGTAGGCATTTTGAATAATATAAGCCGCTTCAGGAATGTTAAAAGGCGATACCGAATGAGAGATATCAACAATTCTCACATCTGGTAATTCGGTGTAAATAGCTCCTTTAACTGCGCCAGCAAAGTGATCTTTCTCTCCGAAATCGGTTGTTAAGGTTATAATTGGCATGAATTATTTGTTGATATTTTTTTAACTAAACACAAGTTAAAATTATGTAGTTTTGTTTAAGGACAAATCTAATAAATCTAAATCGATAATTTTCATTAAATCATACAGCTTTTGAACGAAATCACAATCGAACTTGAAGAAGTTTCTCCAAAAGAATTTTTTGGAGCACATAATGCCAATATTGAATTATTAAAAAAGTATTTCCCCAAATTAAAAATTGTAGCAAGAGGCTCGAAGATAAAAGCTTATGGCGATAAGGATCTTCTTGAGGAATTCGATAAACGATTTCATATGGTCATGGAACACTATATTAAATTCAATAAGTTGGATGAAAATGTTATAGAACGCATTCTTACTAGTGTAAGTAAAGATGATTATGAAACCAGTGCAGCTAGTGGAGATACTATTGTTCATGGAGTTAACGGTCGATTAATAAAAGCACAAACAGCCAACCAACGTAAATTGGTAGAACTGATGCGGAAAAACGATATGGTTTTTGCCATTGGTCCGGCTGGAACAGGGAAAACCTATACAGGAGTTGCTTTAGCCGTGCGAGCGTTAAAAAACAAAGAAGTTAAACGTATTATTTTAACCCGTCCAGCTGTTGAGGCAGGTGAGAACTTAGGCTTTCTTCCAGGAGATTTAAAAGAAAAGTTAGATCCGTACATGCAGCCTTTATATGATGCTTTACGTGATATGATTCCGCCAGAAAAATTAATGCAATACATAGAAAATGGAACCATACAAATAGCTCCGTTGGCTTTTATGCGAGGAAGAACCTTGGACCATGCATTTGTTATTTTGGATGAAGGACAAAATACGACACATGCTCAAATGAAGATGTTTTTAACTAGAATGGGTAAGAACGCCAAGTTTTTATTGACGGGAGATCCAGGACAAGTAGATTTGCCAAGAAGAACCATTTCTGGTTTAAAAGAAGCTTTACTTATTTTGAAAAACGTAGAAGGCGTAGGAATGGTGTTTTTAGATGATAAAGATGTTATACGCCATAAACTGGTTAAAAAGGTTATTGAAGCCTATAAAAGCATTGAATCTCAACCTTAATTGGGATTTATAAAGCTACATTATCGCAGCCGATAAATAAAAATATCTTTTAAAGAATAAGCCAGTTGTTAAGCTGGCTTTTTTATTTGTTCATTTTAGGTTGTGGGCTACTGTATTGTTGGTTTCCCATGCCTATGTAAGACTTTCCTTATAATTATATAAACAATACCAATAATCATATAATTTATTCTGTGATAGGTTATGGATCTTTGGTGTGTAATCATAACACATACAAAAATGAAAAAAATATTTTTAGTTATCATGATATTTGGATTAACTCCAATTTTCGCACAACAAAATGAGGTAGAATTTACACCAAAAAACTCTTGGTTAAAAGCTGGGTTAACAGCGGGAATTCCAGTAGGAGATGCTAGTGATCTATCGTCCTTTAGTTTAGGTTTAGATTTAAGAGGTCAGTATTTATTTAATCCAAATGTGGCCATTGGTGTAGCTTCAGGTTACAGCCATTATTTTGGAAAAGACAAGTTCGACGATTTTGGACTGGTGCCTTTAGCTGGGTTCTTTCGTTACTATTTTACTCCAAACGGATTGTTTATTGGGACGGACGTTGGTTATGGATTGTTAACTAATGTCGATAACCATGAAGGAGGTTTATATGTTAACCCACAAATAGGGTATCATAACAGAGATTGGAATATTTATGCTTTTTATCAAAACACCTTTGCAGAAAACGATTTGAATTTGCAACAGGTTGGAGTAGGAGTTACCTATAATATCCGATTTAAATAAATTGCAATAAAAATTAAAGATACTTAAAAGGAGAAATGTTTATTTCTCCTTTTTTTATTTAGTTTTGCGGCAGTAAACAAATTACCTTTGCAAAACAACCAACAAGCTACTACAAATGAACACGATTACAGATACTAATTTCAGTTTCCCGAACCAAAAAAGCATATACAAAGGCAAAGTAAGAGAGGTCTATAATATCAATGACGATTTGTTAGTCATGGTTGCAACAGACAGGCTTTCGGCTTTCGATGTGGTTATGCCAAAGGGCATTCCTTACAAAGGGCAAATATTAAATCAGATTGCCACCAAAATGATGAAAGCAACTGAAGATTTGGTGCCAAACTGGCTAATAGCAACTCCAGATCCCAATGTGGCGGTTGGACATTTATGCGAGCCGTTTAAAGTGGAAATGGTTATTCGAGGCTACTTGTCTGGGCATGCCGCTAGAGAATATAAAGCAGGGAAACGCGTACTTTGTGGTGTAAGCATGCCAGAAGGGATGAAAGAAAACGATAAATTTCCTCAACCCATTATCACGCCAGCCACTAAAGCAGAAATGGGCGATCACGACGAAGATATTTCAAGAGAAGACATAATAAAAAAAGGAATAGTATCTGAAGCTGATTACTTAGTTTTGGAGGATTACACTAGAAAGTTATTCCAAAGAGGTTCGGAAATTGCGGCCTCTAGAGGGTTGATTTTAGTAGATACCAAATACGAGTTCGGAAAAACCAAAGACGGCAAGATTGTTTTAATCGATGAGATACATACCCCAGATTCATCACGTTATTTTTATGCAGATGGTTATCAAGAGCGTCAAGATAGAGGTGAGGCTCAAAAGCAATTATCTAAAGAGTTTGTACGTCAGTGGTTAATAGCCAATGAGTTTCAAGGCTTAGAAGGACAAACCGTTCCAGAAATGAGCGATGCGTATATTGAAACTGTAAGTGAGCGTTATATAGAGCTTTACGAAAATATTACAGGAGAAACCTTTGTCAAAGCAGACGTTTCAAATATTCAAAGTAGGATAGAGCAAAATGTTTTGGCCTATTTGGGAAACTAGCCTTTTTAATACTATAAAAAAAAGACCTTGAATTACATCAAGGTCTTTTTTTATGGCATAAATTTTCAAGGGTTCAATTGCTTTTAATACATTTATACATCTTAACAAACAACATGGAACAACTAAACCAACTTATTTCAGATTTTGCTTCTTACGCTTGGGGATTGCCCTTGTTAATTTTATTAATTGGTGGAGGATTGTATTTATTAATTCTTTCTGGGTTTTTACCTTTTAGATATTTGGGACATGCTTTTCAAGTTTTACGTGGTAAATACGACAACCCAAACGATTCTGGAGAAATAAGTCACTTTCAGGCTTTAACTACAGCATTGTCTTCAACCATTGGTATGGGAAACATTGCTGGTGTAGCTGTAGCCATATCCATAGGAGGACCAGGCGCAGTTTTTTGGATGTGGGTAAGTGCCATTATAGGAATGAGCACCAAATTCTTTACCTCAACATTAGCTATTATGTACCGAGGGAAAGATAGTCATGGAAAGATTCAAGGCGGTCCGATGTATTTTATTATGGAAGGTTTAGGAAAAAAATGGAAACCATTGGCTGTATTTTTTAGTTTATGTGGGCTTGTTGGGGCTTTGCCTGTTTTTAATGTAAATCAATTAACCCAAGCCATAAATGATATTTTATTAGTGCCTAACGGTGTTGAGGTTGGGTTTCATACCAATCTAATTATAGGTATTGTATTAGTTCTTATTACCTCAATAGTTATTCTTGGCGGATTAAACCGAATTAGTAAAGTCGCGTCTAAAATGGTTCCTAGCATGGTTTTACTTTACTTTGTTTTGGTGATATTTATATTAATCATCAATTTTGAAGTGGTACCAAAATACTTCTTAATGATATTTACCGATGCGTTTGCCGCTAATAATTTTAAAGGAGATTCTTTTTTAGGTGGCGTTGTAGGCGGATTGATTCTTTTGGGTATCAGACGTGGTGCTTTTTCAAATGAGGCTGGAATTGGTACAGCTCCCATGGCTCATGGTGCTGCTAAAACCAATGAGCCCGTTCGCGAAGGTTTGGTAGCTATGTTGGGGCCAGCCATAGATACTTTAGTGGTTTGTACCCTTACGGCATTAGCCATTTTGGTTACAGGAGTTTGGCAAACATCAGATGCCAATGGGGTGAGTTTAACGGCTTCAGCCTTTGGCGATGCCATGCCGGGAATAGGAACGTATTTGTTGTTAGTTTGTATTGCCGTTTTTAGTATTTCGTCCTTATTTTCATATTCGTATTATGGCACTAAGTGCATGTCCTTTTTATTTGGAGCAGATAACATGCATTATTATAACTACTTATACATTGCAAGTATCCTTATGGGAGCCACGACCTCTTTAGCCATGATGATTAATTTAATTGATGGTTTTTTTGCACTTATGGCTATTCCAACCATGACGGCTACTTTAATTATGGCACCTCGCGTAGTCAAAGAATTTAAAGCCTATAGAGTCAGGTTGTTAGAACATAAAAAATAAACGAATTACAATAAGTATTTAATTTTCAGTTTAGTCCATAATACTTATTTTTAAAAGACATTTTAATCAAACATAACCGGAGATTATGAGTAATTACCACATCAAACATTTAGAAGAATACTATCAAGTTTATAGAAAGTCTATTCGAGAACCAGAAAATTTTTGGGAGGAAGTAGCTGAGGAGCATTTTTTATGGCGAAAGAAATGGGATAAAGTTTTAAGTTGGGATTTTTCTAAACCAGAAATTAAATGGTTTGAAGGAGCAAAACTTAATATTACTGAAAACTGTATAGACAGGCATTTAACCACTCGTGGCGATAAAACGGCTATATTGTTCGAACCGAATAATCCAGACGAACCTGCCGAACATATTTCGTACAAACAATTATACGAAAGAGTGAATAAAATGGCCAATGTGTTAAAAGCTCATGGTATAAAAAAGGGCGACCGTGTTTGTATTTACGTACCTATGATTCCTGAATTAAGCATTGCTATTTTAGCTTGTGCTAGAATTGGAGCCATACATTCTGTCGTGTTTGCTGGCTTTTCTTCTACAGCTCTATCCACTAGAATTAACGATTCCGATTGTAAAATGGTCATTACGGCAGATGGCTCGTTTAGAGGTAATAAAACCATAGATTTAAAAGGGATTGTAGATGAGGCATTGGAGTCTTGCTCAGGGGTTGAACATGTGTTAGTAGTTAAGCGTATTGACAGCAATATTTCTATGAAAGAAGGGCGCGACACTTGGTTGCAACCTTTATTGGATGAAGCTTCATCTGAATGTCCTGCAGAAATTATGGACGCTGAAGACCCACTATTCATTCTGTACACTTCAGGTTCTACTGGACAGCCAAAAGGCATGGTGCATACTACGGCCGGTTATATGGTTTACACCGCTTATACCTTTAAAAATGCCTTTCAATACCGAGAGAATGATGTGTATTGGTGCACAGCAGATATAGGATGGATTACTGGGCATAGTTATATCGTTTACGGACCACTAGCGAACGGTGCCACCTCACTTATGTTTGAAGGGGTGCCACATTATCCTGATTTTGGACGTTTCTGGGAAATTATAGATAAACATAAAGTCAACCAATTTTACACGGCACCAACTGCTATTCGAGCATTAGCAAAACAAGGTTCAGAATTGGTAGAGAAATTCGATTTATCCTCCATAAAAGTATTAGGGTCTGTTGGAGAACCTATCAATGAGGAAGCTTGGCATTGGTATAATGATAATGTGGGGAAAAGAAAAAGTCCGATTATAGATACTTGGTGGCAGACTGAAACAGGTGGAATTATGATTACGCCAATTCCGTTTGTTACCCCAACAAAACCAACCTATGCTACCTTACCATTTATAGGGGTACAACCCGCGTTAATGAATGAGGCTGGAGAAGAATTAAAGGGCAATCAGGTAGAGGGGCGCTTATGCATTAAATTCCCATGGCCGAGTATGGCTAGAACCATTTGGAGAAATCATGACAGGTATAAAGAAACCTATTTTTCAACCTACAAAAACATGTATTTTACGGGAGATGGCGCACTTAGGGATGAGGTAGGTTATTATAGAATTACAGGACGTGTAGATGATGTTATTATTGTTTCAGGCCATAATTTAGGAACCGCACCTATTGAAGATGCTATTAATGAACATCCAGCAGTTGCCGAATCTGCTATTGTTGGTTACCCTCATGATATTAAGGGAACCGCTTTATATGGGTATATCACCCTTAAAGATGCCGGTGAAGGTAGGATGCACGATAATTTACGTAAAGAAATCAATCAACTCATTACCGATAGAATTGGCCCGATTGCCAAGCTGGACAAAATCCAATTTACTGAAGGTTTACCAAAAACTCGTTCGGGCAAGATTATGAGACGTATATTACGTAAAATAGCAGAAAAGAATACCTCTAATTTGGGTGATATCAGTACCTTGTTAAATCCGGAGGTAGTTCAAGATATTATGGATCAGTCCTTGTAACATAAACGTGAAAATATCATTCAAAAATCTTATATTCATAAAAAAGCGTCTTTTACGGGCGCTTTTTGTTTTAGGTATTTTTTTTACTAACGAACCACATGTCTATTTCTCCTTTGCCTTTGGCTGAAATTTTACCTCTACATTCAAAAACAAAATCGGGATCATTTTTTATGAGTTCATAGGTTTGCTGACTAATATTGACTTTACCTACTTCACCAGCACTTTCCATTCTACTGGCAGTATTTACGGCATCTCCCCAAATATCGTATTGAAATTTATTGACTCCTACAATCCCCGCCACAATGGGACCGGTATGAATCCCCACACGCATGTTAAATGCAGGGAGTCCTTGCGCATCCATATTGGCTTTTCTTTTACCAATAAAGGATTGCATATCAAGCGCTGCTAAAACCGTGTTTCTTACAGACTCTTGAGCAGGAACAGGTAGTCCTCCGGCTGCCATATAAGCATCACCAATTGTTTTAATTTTTTCAACATGATGTTTTAGCATCATACCGTCAAACGCTTCAAAACAATGATTGATTTCACTTACCAAATCGGCTGCACTAAGTTTGGCACTAAATTCAGTAAAACCAATAAAATCGCTAAAAAGAATAGAGACCATGTCAAAATCGCGTGCTGCAGCCTTGCCTTTTTCTTTTAGTTCTTCAGCAATTTCTGCAGGTAAGATATTTAAAAGTAAGGCTTCGCTACGTGCTTTTTCTTTTTTCACTTTATTGCGCTGGCGCATTACCACCATGGAGAAAAGAAGCAGCCCTGAAGCTCCGAGTAGGGTGGAGTTTCTAATATTTCGCTGACGTTTGAGTTCCGCAATATTCAAGGCTTCCTTTTGCTTTTGTTCCAGTTCTCTTTTCTGATGGAGCGCTTCTATCTGAGCTTGTTTTCGGACATATTCATTTTCTATTGCTTGTCGTTTGAGCGCTTCCTCATAGGCCAATTCTTTCTTTTCGAGCTCTGATTGTGCAGCAGCTTGCTTGGTTTCATATTCAAAGGCAAGTGATTGGAGTTCTATTTTATTTTGTAATTCCAATTTCTGCTTGGTACTTACTAGATTTAGTGAATCCTCTCTTCTGCCATATTCATATCCCATTTCTGCTTGAACAAGTTTTTTGTCTCTCGCGATGTTAAAGAGAGAATCGTTGATTTCAGCATATTGTTTGTAGCTTATTAGAGCATCTTCGTATTGGTTAAGGATTGCTTGTATCTTACTTTTTTGATTAAGGTAGAACCCACGGTTTTTAAGTTCTCCTTGGTTGGTTAAGATTGTTATGGCACTGTCTGTATATTTGAGTCCTGTTTTAATGGCTGCATCCTTATTTCCGCTGAAGTATTTGTCGAGCATTTTGGAGTCGTTATTTACAGCTATTTGGTGGTAGGTTTCACCGGTAAGACCCAATATTACCCCTGTTTGAAAATTATCCTGTAGTCTTTGCGATTCTTTTATGGCCTTTTCAAGCCATAACAGTGCATTTTCATGATCCTTTTCTACCAAATATACTCCACCCATATTGTAGGTTATTAAGGCGAGGTCTTTGTGGTTTTCAAATTCTTGGTAAATGTTATACGCCTGTTGGTAGTAGGAACGAGCTTTAATATAATCCTTTTGCAAGTCATAAACCGATCCAATATTTGAAAGTAACAAGGCACTGGTTTCCCTGGTTCCCATTTCTTCACTTATAGTTAAAGCCTTGTTGTAGTAGTCTAGTGCTTTTTCATAGGCTCCTTGAGTTTCATATATTGTTCCTATGCTTGTATACATTGTATTCGTTAGAGACTTTAAGTTATGTTTCTCAAATATTTTTAGGGCGTTAAAAAAGTTTTGTAATGCTATTGGGTAGTTGGACAATTCGGCATAAATAGCACCTTTAAACCTATAGGCATGGCCTAGTCCTATATCATCGTTACGTTCTTTGCTATACTCATAGAGCTCTGTTGTTACAGAAAGGGCTTCGGGATACCTTAAAAGTTTGAGGTACATTATGCAGGTATTATTTAAAGCCGTTTTGAGGTAGGGATGGTCTATTTTTCGGAAGGCTTGACTAGATTGGATATACGCTTGTAAAGCTAGTTCCGCTTGATCGGTATTTTCATAACACAAGCCAAGTATGATGGCGCCTAAACCCATGGTTGAGGTTAGTTGGGTTTGCTGGGAAAGGTCTATGGCTTGGAGGAGTTGGGGAATGGCCTCGAGATAAGCACCCTGATAGTAGTTATTAATTCCTATTTGGTTCATGGTTAGTGCTTTGCCCTTTTTCCATCCGATATCATGGGCTAGTGCGAACCCTTGTTCTCCATATTCTATTCCTTTCTTGGGGTCAATCGTTTTATATTCCCAACTTATATCATTAAGTAACTTGATCTTATTCGTATCGAGTTTGGCTTTTGTTAGCTCTATCAAAAGAGAATCTAGAGCGTGCGAGTTTGAGGTTTGTGCCATTAAGGTATGGGTGTTACTAAAGTGTAATAACGCCATAAAATAGGCAAGTGCGAAAATAGACTTAGACGTCATAATAGATCCTTTTTGAGTTAGCAAAAGATTCTAAGGGCAGCGTTACTAAATTTAAGCAATATTTACATGATTTACGTGATTTTATTTGTTAAATACTGAAAATCATTGATATATGAGATGGGGGAAGGGTTTTGGAATGAATCATGGTTCTATTACATTTTCGTTAGAATGCAGGGGGAGCATGTTACCTGCTTTGCTTATTTTTTGCAAAATTCCTTCAAGCGAATGGTCTGATTGGTTGCTTTTATAGGTCTTTTGGTGATTGAATTTATTGGTTCTTATCCTCTTTTTATGAAACAATTACTTAACCTAAACTTCGCATAAATTTTATTTAGAAAAACCGTAATAAGGCGACTTTTACTGAAAAAAAGATATGGAATTATTTATTATGATTTTTGGAGCTTTGGTATCTGTTATGAACCCATTTGGTACCGTTCCTGTTTTTGTTGGTTTAACCCAAGAGCACAATAAATCTGAGCGGAATAAAATTGCATTTTTGACCTCAGTAAATGTTTTAGTTATATTACTCATTTCATTTTTTGCGGGGAAGTTTATTTTAATGTTTTTTGGCATAACGATAAATTCCTTAAAAATGGCGGGTGGTCTAATAATAGCTTCCTCCGGTTTTGCTTTATTGACAGGGGAGTTTAATAAACATAAGGGGATGAAAAAAGAGCGTGTAAAAAAAGATATAAAAAACCGATCTGAAATATCATTAACCCCATTGGCTATGCCTATGATAGCAGGTCCGGGAACCATTTCGTTATTAATAGCCTATAATCAAGAGTTCGACCAATTGCATGACGTATTCCTGATACTTGGGGCCATTGTGTTAGCGGTACTTTGTATATATATTGTATTGAAAAGTTCGTTTTATATTGTTAAGGTACTTGGGGCATCAGGCATAAATGCCTTATCTAGAATTATAGGATTTATAGTCATTGCCATAGGTGTTGAGTTTATATTTTCAGCGCTTTTAAGTGTGTTTTTTGTGGGCTAAGGGTATTGACTGTTTATAAGGTTGTTTATTACTAATTTGGTAAAGTGACCTGTGGCGGGTTTGTGAGTAATTAAGTTTACGCTTTGCTCTGCATAGTTTTTTATTCATTAATATTTTAATGAGGTATATAATTGGCAATCCAATAAACATTATTGGCAAAATGGGGTACAAATACTTATTAAAATTAGTTTCGTTGCCAAGTCCATTCAGGATGGAAGTAAGTGTCATGAATAAGCATATAATGGCAAGCAGGAGTCCTAAAATTCGCCACATTTGGGTAGACATTTTATAGAGGAATTCCACGTTTTTATTATTTACTTCTGTGGGATTATTGAAAAACCAAAGATGATTATTTAGTTTATAAATAGCTATTGCGATGAGACCAAAAAGTATGGGACTTACCCATAATAGGTCTTTTGTTCCAAATCCGTTTTTGTCTTTAGAAGGCCAATTAAAGTAAATTGGAAGTTTTTCTGGAAGTTGCTTGTAATAAACACCAATTAACAGCGCTGAAATCAAAATCAGTGCAAAAGTTAGAATTTCGATTCCTTTATCCAAGCTGTCTTTCCTTATTTTTAGCTTCGAACGATTCATTTTTTAGATGACAAATTGCCGTTGATATACTGTGTCTTTTTAGTACTTGGTATATTCATTTGGGTTTTCCAATTGAAATCTCGGGTTGTTTTCTATAAAAACGTCAAAATAGGAGGTATGTGTTGCTCCTAAAAGGATAAAAACTCTATCATTTTCGGTCATTTCTATATCATTAAAATTGCTGTACATTTTTAAATTCCGTTGGTAGAATTTTGAGATTTCATCAACACCTTCTTGATTTCCTATGCTATGTTGTGTTGCCAGGAAATTGTACAAGTTAAATGTTTCCATTTTATAAGCTCTGGTGTTAATCGTTTTAAATTGTTCTTTAAGTTTCAAAGAATTTACCCTTTCGTAATTTTCCATCACTTCTACAACATACAGGCTGTCGTCAGTTTTTTTATTTGCAATTTCAACTAAGCTTAGGTAGTCAAATCCTGTTTGACTGTCTATTCCATAAATCCGATTTGCTCCACTTAATCGCGCCACTTCGAGTCCAATAGAATTTAATTCGTCAGAGTAGTTCAATCGTTCAGATTGGTCTTTTATATATTCTGAAAAGGTGGCCGCTATATAGTTGTTGTTTTTAGGTTCTAATTCGAGGCAAATAATAGTTGGTTTAAACGCCACGATTCTTTCAACGAGTTTTTTTAAATCAGCTTTTTCATTGGGGTCGTTCAAATTGATTTGGGAGGTATGAGCATCTGTTGTTTGGCTTAAATGTGTTGTTCCAAAGTTTAAGACTTTAATTTTTCCTTTTGTGTCATTTATTGGAATTTGCGAGTTGTTGAATTTCTGTTGTGTGTTACCCCCTAATAAGGCTAATAGGGCTAATCCAATTAGTATTTTATTCATTGATTTTGTTCGTTTTTTTGTGAATTAAGCTCGACCCCTTAAATGCGTAGTAATATAATCGATTTTGGTTTATGCTGTTTTTTTCTTGTTGATTTTTAGATAAAACAAGTAAGTTTTTGGAGGCAAAGAACATTTAGACTAATGAATTCGTGTGTCTGTTAGTTTATCCGTTAGACACAATTTTAATGTGTTTCTAACAGCTTGGTTAGACATCAGGAGTTTCATTTGGAATCCATTTGAACTTGGTAGGGGGTTAATTTACGCCCTTTGATGATGTAAACACCTAAGTTTTTGATTACCGGATTGGTGGCATTTGTGTCCTAAAACATTAGCGTGTTTAGTAATAATTAAAACTGTTAAACATTATCACAGATAGCGAATTTTTATGCATTTGTAATATCTTTGAGTATACATTAATAAAAAAAAATATACTATGACAAAAAATTACTTCTTATTATTTATGGCATTTTTAGCTAGTACAACTTTGATCCAAGCTCAAGAAACCACGATTTCTTTTGAAGCTGAAGAGGGATATGCGTTGGGTGATATAAACTAGCAACAAGGATGGACCACAACAAGTATTGGTTCAGGTGAATTTACAGATTTACAAATAGTATCTGAAGAAAGAGCAAAAACAGGAACGAGATCATTGAGAATTCTAAATGATCCGAATATACCAGCACAACCTTTTCCTGTTATGGGAGCCTTTCGTGTATTGGACAGCCCTTTAGATAAGTCAAACTTTTCTCTAAGCTATAGTATTAGTATTGATAGCTATCCAGGTAATAACTCTTCTGTTTTTGCTTTAGAATGTGGTAGTATTGTTGACGAAAAGTTGGTGTTAGAAATTTACTTTTCCTACGATGGTAAAATCCTAATTTTAGAGAATATTGATACAGGCTTTACTGAGATACAAGTTGGAATGTGGGATAGAAACACTTGGTATGATGTAACTGTTTCAGGGAATGAAAATGAAGTGCAATACTTCTTAAATGGTGCACTTGTTCACACAGGTGCCTTGTTATACAACATAGATGAGATCAGGTTTGCTCATGACAATTATTCTGGTGCTGCTTTTATTGATGATGTAAACATCAATTACGGATCATTAAGTGTTCAAGAGGAAACTTTAAATTCTTGGGCCATTTATCCTAACCCAGTAAAAGACATTTTATACATGGAAGGATTAGATCAGGTAAAAAGCTATGTGATTTATGATGTAGCTGGTAGAAAATTAGAGCAGTTTCATAATACTACGAAACAAATTAACGTAAGTCATTTAAGTAATGGTGTGTATTTATTACAAATACATACAGATAAAGGACAAGTTTCTAAAAAGTTTATTAAAAACTAATTGTTTTCATACGAGGTTAAAAGGCGGGATTTCCATAGAGGATGTCCCGCCTTTTTAATTTATTTCCATACTCCAAGTACAAAACGCGCTACTTTGTGTTTGTGGGGACGTCGTGAACTGTGTGAAACAACATTCCATGAGACCAGAGTGTCATTATCTAGCCAAGTGATTTTAGAGATTAGGATAGCGCTAGTTGTGCCTTAAATAGGCAGTTGTAAATGTTTTATTCAACCGTAAAATAATACTCTTTATCAGATTCATTTAGGTAGCGCCAAGAAACAGTACCACAACTATTGAATCCAATTTGATTTGGATGATTTTCTATAGGATAGTTGTCTATAATAAATTCATTTCTATTGAAGTTTTGAAGCATGCTATTAGGCCAACTAATAACATAATCCCCATTGGTGTTCGGTTTTAAGCCTATTCTATAGCTGTAATAATCATTGTTGTTTTCCAATTCTGGGAACGCTTTTAATTTTCCATTTTCACATGAAGGCATAAATGACAACTGACCTTTGTTTATAATGAGTTCAAATGCATCCACAGCATCTTTGCAGTTTGAAGCCTCTGTAGGTTCAATAAATTTATGAATTGAAAACTCGTCTGTATGAGGGTTCTCCAAAAAAATTGAATCGTTTACTGCTTCATCATAGACCTTGCTAGAAATTTTCCCACTTATCCAAATGGTGTCGTTCATGGAAAAACTATATTCTGGGGTGACCTGTGTTTTATACACATTATAGACTATTGTGTTCTCTTCAAGATCGTCCTCGCAGGTTGTTGCCATGAGGAGGGGTGCCATTACTATAAATTTCAATAAATTTTTAAACATATCTTTCTTTTATTTTTAGATGGAAAATACCTTGAAAGGTTGCGTCACATGTTTCATTAATTTAAAACCAACTAAAAAAAACGCATTCTCCTTGTCACTACAGATAAAGAATGTGAGTTATATTATTTATTTCAATGGTTTCAAATCCTTATACTCTGCATCGATTTTGATTCCAAATTCATTTTCGAGTATGGATAGATAAGAGGAGTCATCTTTAAGCCAGGTGATTTCTTCTTTTCCGTTTATTAACTTTTTAAACCTGTCATTAAAGACCGTCAGCATGCCGTTTTTTACAGGAAGCGCTGCAATTCTAGCATTAATAAAAAAGGAGTCTGGGCTGGTAGAGGTAAAGTGATTTCCTAGTTTAATATCTACATCAAAAACATGGCTCAGGTCGAAACTATACAAGTTTTTCCAAGTTTCATCCTGTTTATTTTGAAGCATATAACCAAACAATTCACTAGCTATTAACCTATAAGTTTGATTTTCAAATGTCACGGGTTTGTTGTAAACAAGCGGTATGGGAACTGGTGGAGACTCCGCTCCGAATCCTGCATCTACCAACCATTTTTTATCCTCTATAGTTACTAAAGTTGCTTGATGCGATCTACCACTTGGCTCTCCAGTTAGATGAACTCGTCCTAGCAAGGGGCGAGCTTCAAATCCAAAGGATTTAAGTGCTAATAAAAGAAGTCCGTTTAGCTCAAAACAGTATCCTCCACGTTGCTGTTTGACCAGTTTTTGAAATATGGATTCTGGATCAAGATGGATGCTTCTACCCAGGCAAATATCAAAGTTTTCAAAAGGAATGGTTATATGTTGCGCGTGGTGAATGGATTTTAAGCACTCAAAGCTTACAGAGATATTCCCGTTAAAGTTGATTCTTTTTAAATACGTCTGTCTATTAAATTTAAAATCGCTCATTTTAGTGGTGGTCATTTTCGTTTTCCATCCTTCCATTTTGTTGGATTTAGGTTGGATTCATACCAAACTTTAAAAGTATGAAATTACTTTCTGTTTAGGTATTAAC
>NZ_DATGNR010000057.1:0-42335 GCF_035306605.1 Xanthomarina sp.
AAGGACTCTTCATTCTTACAATTCCGGTTCCTTTAGAATCATTATGTACATTACTACCAGTAGTTTTACCAATTCCAGCTACATGGTGGTCGAAAACCTTATTACCATCATCGTGAGTATAATAATTATTTTCTGCAAGTGGAATATTATATTTTGCCGATAAGTAGTTATCTATAATAATTCTCTGTGCTTCATTTATAGCACTTTTATACATAATAACTTCTCCTATATCACCTTTAAAATGATATCTAGCTGCTCCCTCATTTGCTCCTGCACCGATTCTAAATGGGGCTGGTTTATCACTCGTAACTGCCACCATTGGATGGCTTGTTTTAACGCTGTAGTCACTATCAACAAAAAGACTAGTGTTATTTCTCCCACTATGTTTGTAATTTATATTTTGAATAGACCATTGATTTAATGTAGAAATATTACTATTTGTATGATGCCAAACCACATTATAAACACGCCAATCACTACCTGAACCTGTCCAATATAACCAATGATTACTATTTATACTAGAGTATAAAACAAACCCTTTTTTATTAAAATTAGGAAATTCGTAATACTCATTACGACTAGAAATAACTGCCTGGTAATCATCATTAATTTTAACTTTACTAGCAGTAAAGACACTAAACTCATCAGGGTTTAATTCTTGTTCAAAAGGTTTTTGAAAATAGTTAGTCTCCCCATCAAAATTATAAGTACTATATCCATTAACTGAATTCGCTTGAAAAGCAGCCCCATTTCCTTCTCTAAAATCAAATCCTCTTCCTGATTGATCTGTCCATTTAGTATTGGTATTATTGCCTCTATCAGCATCCAACCACAACACTAAATCTGAAGCCCCATTAGTAGACCCTACCCCACCAGGTCCGTTTGGAACTTGGGCTTGAGAAAACAATGGGTTAATAAAAATGCTTATTATAGTAAAAGCGAAGAATTGTAAATATTTTATCATGTTGATTTGGACCTTTTTTTTCGGCCTGCAAAGATAACATGAAAAGACTGATTTAGAACAGGTTTAGCCTGGATTTAGCTGAAATGCATATTTCAACGACAACAGAATTTTAATAGTAAAAATATTGTTAAAATTATAGAAAAATAGAGCCTTTTTGGAGTTAAAGCACTTAAAACCTATCTAATTAAAACTCCAGTTCTTATAATCTGCTGAAGCCTCGAGTCTTTCCTCCAAACTATCTTCTAATTCAGGGAAGAAATCTATTCCAGTAAGTTTCTCTATAGAATCCACAGGAACTACAAACTTGTACAAAGGAAGCCTGGAGTTTTCATGAGGCATTAAAAAGGCTATCATTTTTGTCTTGCCAGAATTTGTATCTATCAAAACCTTATAAAATTGTTTAGGCACAGATACTCGCTCTTCACCAATAGTTTCAAGGTTATCTTCTAACACACCTCCTGTTACAACAAAAACACCATTATATTTGTCTGCCCAATACCTAACTTTTTGTTCTAAAGTATTCCAAATTCCAGAATTAAATTCATGGTCCTGAGGACTGATATTACTTGTTAAAAAAGTTTCATTAAATGCCTCCTGACTATAAGTTCTGTCACCTGCTGGACATAAATGCCCTCTATCAAAACCTGACTTTTTATAATTTCTCCAATGTGCAGCTCCAGTTTTTACTGCTGGATCAACTTCAAAATAAGGTCTTGTATAATTGGTATTGGTAAGATGTTCCTTTTTTAATTCGTAGGCTACCCATTCTGCTTGTTCATGAGGTTCGCTATAGGATAAAGAATAACCTTCATGGTGAATAACTTGACCTGTAGTACTTGTAGGCAAAAAAAACTCGTTGGTAGCACTTTTTACTGTTTTACCTGAAGCTACAAACTCTTGCTGTTCGTTTTCTTCTAAATAAAACTCCACATAAAGAACGCCACAAAAAATGAGGATGGCAATTATAGAATATATATTTCTTTTTTTCATTATAAAAAACCTGCAAATCCCAATTATTTAAGATTTGCAGGTTGATTTGTTTATTGTAAAGATGCTAAACTAGCTTTTAAAGTTTCAATTTTCGCCAAGGCGTCTGCCTCTTTGTTACGTTCGTTAGCAATAACTTGTTCTGGAGCACCAGCTACAAAACGTTCGTTAGCTAATTTCTTTTGAACGGATTTCAAGAAACCTTCTGTATAATTTAACTCGTTTGTTAACTTCTTTATTTCAGCTTCTATATCGATAGCTCCAACAATTGGTATAAAGTACTCGTTGGATTTCACTCTGAAGGTTAACGCGCCTTCTACAGCTTCAGTGGTATACTCCACGCCTTCGAGATTTCCTAATTTAGCAATAACCTCATCGAAAGTGCTTGTTGTGTTTTCTTTATTGATTACTGAAAAACCGATAGCGTCTTTAAAAGCAATGTTCTTTTCTTTTCTAATTGTTCTAATTCCAGAAACCACCTCTTGAGCAAACTCAAATTCTGAAATTAAGGACTCATTAACCGGTTTGGTTTCTGGCCATCTAGAAATTATTAATGCTTCTTCTGGTGTTCTCTCAGAAATATATTGCCAAATTTCTTCAGTAAGAAATGGCATAAACGGATGTAATATTTTTAAAATATCCTCGAATATAGCAACAACGCTTTTTAATGTTTTAGCGTCAATTGGTTGCTGATAGGCCGGTTTTACAATTTCTAATAACCACGAAGCAAAATCGTCCCAAATTAGCTTATAAGTCGCCATTAAAGCATCAGACAAACGGTATTTGCCATAATGATCTTCAAGCTCTATTAATGTTTTTTGGAATTTTGATTCAAACCATTCTATAGCAATTTCACTTGATTTAGGTTGTGGAATGGAATTATCAACCTCCCATCCTTCAACCAGTCGGTAAGCATTCCAAATTTTATTGGCAAAGCCTTTTCCTTGTTGACATAAAGTTTCATCGAACATTAAATCGTTACCAGCTGCTGAACTTAATAAAAGACCTACTCGAACACCATCTGCTCCATAATCGTCAATTAATTTTAAAGCATCCGGAGAATTCCCAAGAGATTTACTCATTTTACGACGTTGCTTATCACGAACCAATCCTGTTAGGTACACATTGTTAAATGGTCGTTCGTCCTTGTACTCATAACCAGCAATAATCATACGCGCTACCCAAAAGAATAAAATATCTGGACCTGTAACAAGATCGTTAGTTGGATAGTAATATTTAATGTCCTCGTTTTCTGGATTTCTAATTCCATCAAACACACTCATTGGCCATAACCAAGAAGAAAACCAAGTGTCTAAAGCGTCGGTTTCCTGACGTAGGTCGGTAACCTTTAATTGCTGGTTATTAGATTTTTCTTTGGCAAGCTTAAGCGCTTCTTCGATAGTTTCTGCAACTACAAAATCTTCTTTTCCGTCGCCAAAATAGTAAGCTGGAATTTGTTGTCCCCAAAGTAATTGTCTTGAAATATTCCAATCGCGGATATTTTCCATCCAATGTCTGTAGGTATTCTCGAATTTTTTTGGAAACAATTTAATTTCTGCATCTTCACCTAAAACAGCTTCGATAGCAGGCTTAACCAAGTCTTCCATTTTCAAGAACCATTGGTCACTTAATCTTGGTTCGATAACGGCTTTGGTACGTTCTGAAGTACCTACTTTATTAACATGCGTTTCGGTTTTCACCAAAAAGCCTTTTTCTTCTAATTCTTTTGAGATTTCTTTTCTTACAACAAATCGATCCTTTCCTTCATAGTGCAATCCAAAACTATTTAAAGTAGCATCGTCATTAAAAATATCGATAACCTCTAAATTGTGTTTATCTCCTAAATTCTTATCATTTTCATCATGAGCTGGAGTAACTTTTAAACAACCTGTACCAAATTCAACATCCACATACTCATCTTCAATAATTGGAATAACTCGGTTACACAATGGAACTATGGCTT
Organism: Xanthomarina sp.; assembly: GCF_035306605.1. Lineage (NCBI taxonomy): Bacteria > Pseudomonadati > Bacteroidota > Flavobacteriia > Flavobacteriales > Flavobacteriaceae > Xanthomarina > Xanthomarina sp. The sequence continues at coordinate 3,915 of NZ_DATGNR010000057.1, forward strand.
TTTTTCCTTTTAAATGTGAAAAACGCTCGTCGTTTGGATTAATACAAATAGCTGTATCACCTAAAATAGTTTCCGGACGTGTTGTAGCAATAGTAACTTTTTCGTCGCTTCCTTCTATATTGTACTGTAAATAATATAGGTTTCCTTGACGTTCTTCGTAAACTACCTCCTCATCGGAAAGGGTGGTTTTAGCTTCTGGATCCCAATTTACCATTCGGTAACCACGATAAATTAAACCTTTGTTATGCAAGTCAACAAAAACTTTAATAACAGCTTCACTCATATCCTCATCCATGGTGAATTTGGTTCTATCCCAATCGCAAGAACAACCAAGTTTTTTAAGCTGCTCCAAGATAACACCACCATATTCATGTGTCCAATCCCAAGCATGAGCCAAAAACTCATCACGTGTAAGGTCGTTTTTATCTATTCCTTGCTCTTTTAATTTAGCAACCACTTTAGCTTCCGTAGCAATGGATGCGTGATCTGTACCAGGAACCCAACAAGCGTTTTTACCCATTAATCGGGCACGACGTATTAATACATCTTGAATAGTATTGTTTAGCATATGCCCCATGTGCAAGACTCCCGTTACGTTTGGCGGTGGAATTACAATGGTATATGGTTCTCTTTCATCTGGTGTAGAATGAAAATAATTATGTTTCATCCAGTAGTTGTACCATTTACTTTCTACTTGACTGGCATCATATTTTGATGGAATTTGCATACTTTGGAATAGTTTTTGAAATGTAATAGACAAAAGTACTTATATTTATTTTTTTGGTAAAATTATATGCATGTATAATGTCTATTTAAATAAGTTTAACATTTTAAGAAGTGTGTTATACATCTAATTTTTTGCGAAATAATTAAAAAGTAACTAAGTTTACCATCTTATAAAATCATAAAATTATGAAACATTTATTTACAGTATTATTTATCAGCATGTTAAGTTTATCTGTTTCCGCTCAAGAAAAAACGGCGAAAATTGAATTCAAAACAGATGTTATTGACTATGGTACAATAGAAAAAGGAGCCGATGGTGTTCGTGTATTTGAATTTACAAATACTGGTAATGCCCCTCTAATTATTTCTAAAGTTAACTCTAGTTGTGGCTGTACCGTTCCGAAAAAACCGGAAGGACCTATTCAACCTGGAGAATCTGGTGAAATTCAGGTAAAATACGATACAAACCGTGTAATGCCAATTAGAAAAACTATTACAGTAATATCTAATGCAGACACACCAACTGTAGCCTTAAAAATTAAAGGTGATGTTATAGATTCTAGCAAAACAAATGTTCTTGAGAAAAAGAGTACAAGTGTTATGGAAAAATAACTACACAGTATAAAATTAAAGCTTAATAAAACCTTGAGGAATCCTCAAGGTTTTTTTTTATTTTTGAAACACATCGTCAAGGTAAAACACGAAGGTTAGTTCCACACCATTCCTTTCCACCTCTAATTTTATACGCTGCCCATGCTCATCATAAAACATATGTGAAATTTGTTGTAGGGTAAACCTATCAGTAGATTTATTGTTGATATACAAAATAACATCTCCCAACATTAACCCTGCCTTTTCTGCGGGAGAATTTTCCCGAAGCTCTACTATGGAATAAGCAGGCTTTAAACTAAACTTATATTTAGTCTTTAATAAAACGATAGAGTTATTTTCCATAAAATCGTCATCAGACCTATAATCATAATCCTTTTCCTTAGTCAACCGTACAGCATTCTGTTCCAATTCTATTCCGCTTTTGTTATAGCTGAATGCCTCTTTAAATCGTTTGTTTTTTTTAAACGTAACTGCGCTATTAGGATAATCGATAATTAGATTAAACCGTTTTAAAAAATCTCCTGCAATACTTCCATTTCTACCTTTATGCTGTTTAACATAAACTAAAGATTCCTGATTGGGAAAAGATACATTCACATTATTTAATTGGAATTTATTTACTAGAACTTTTTCAATTTTAGAACGTTTTCCATAAACACTTCCCGTTAAACCATGACCTAAAAAGTCTTCAAAAAAAACCTTGTTAGTTACAATGCCCAAACTATCATCTTCAAAAAGCCACAGGGCGTCACTTCCTCCGGAATCGATAAGTAATTTTACTGGAATTTGTTTACCTTTTATTTCAACATTTAAATAAACATAAGGTTTGTTTTTATAAAACTCCATCTCTAAAGTTTCGCACGAACGACAGGTTTTATAATTGTAAACCATGGGATTTGTAAGTCGAATGTACTCGGAATCATAATTTATTTCCACTACAAAATCCTTTAATAAATCGTAACCAATAATACCATGAATTGGGAATCCTAATCTTGGTGCAAAATTGAGGTTTGGACTGTAAACAGCATAGAGTTCTTGATTCAGATTAACGGCATCACCAATTTTTGATATGTTATTTGTAGACTGTAAGGCTTTAATAGCTTCACCTTCACCCAAACCCCTTAAGAAAATAGTTTTAGTGTTTTTAATTTGAAGCGAATCGGTAATATTTAAGAAGTTAAAAATAATGGTCTTATTTACACCTGAATCCAAAATAAAAGACAACTCTACACCATTAATTTCTACTGGAATAATGATTAGGTTATTTATAAGTTTAAATCTTATTTTGTCAGTTTCTTTTTTATTCTGAATAACAAAGTTTCCTTGTGAAAAACCAACAATGTGAAGACAGCATGCAAAAAACAAAAAGAAAATTAACTGTTTCATTTATTCGAGTATTAGAAAAGCATGAAAGAACGAATTCTACAAACTCAAATATGACTACTGCATAGATGAACCAGAGCATATAAATTCACTTATTACGGAATTTACAAATTCTTTTATTATTAATTTAAATTTCTAAGATTTATTTCCTAAAACTTTAAGACAAATTTTCAAACCTTTCAGATAATTTTTAGACCTTTGCTCCTTTAATAAAATCGTATCATGCCAAGTATATCCAAAAAAGGGCAGCACATGCCACAATCGCCAATTAGAAAGCTAGTACCTTATGCTGAAATGGCTTATAAACAAGGAAAAACTGTTTATCATTTAAATATTGGACAACCAGACATTAAAACACCTGAAATTGCCTTAGATGCAGTAAAAGTGCATTCTTTAGATATTTTAGCCTACACCAGATCTGAAGGTTCTGATGAATACAGAAGAAAAATTGCCAATTATTATACGCAACATGAAATTCAAGTTGATAAAAGCGATATAATTGTAACTACTGGAGGAAGTGAAGCCTTATTGTTTGCTTTTGGAAGTGTTATGGATACAGACGACGAAGTTATTATTCCTGAGCCTTTTTACGCAAATTACAACGGTTTCTCCACAGCTTCTGGCGTGAACATTGTTCCGGTAATCTCTAAAATTGAAGACAATTTCGCATTACCTCCAATAGAGGAATTTGAAAAATTAATCACCCCAAAAACCAAAGCTATTTTAATTTGTAATCCTGGAAACCCAACAGGATACTTATATTCTAAGGAGGAAATTAAAAAACTAGCTACCATAGTAAAGAAACACGACCTCTTTTTAATCTCAGATGAAGTTTATAGAGAGTTTGTGTACGATGGAGAAAAGCACTACTCTATCATGCAAGAAGAAGGTTTAGAAGAACACTCTATCATGATAGATTCTGTATCTAAACGTTACAGCATGTGTGGCGCAAGAATAGGTTGTTTGGTTTCAAAAAACAAAGAAGTTATTTCTACAGCTTTAAAATTTGCTCAAGCAAGATTAAGCCCTCCAACCTTAGCTCAAATTGCTAGTGAAGCTGCTTTACAAACACCACAAAGTTATTTTGATGATGTTATTGAAGAATATGTAGCCCGTAGAAACACCTTAATTTCTGAATTAGAAAAAATAGAAGGCGTAAAAGTTGCTAAACCAAAAGGAGCCTTTTATTGTATAGTTGAACTTCCTGTAAAAAACTCAGATGCATTTGCACAATGGCTTCTAGAAAGTTTTGATGTAAATGGTGAAACGGTAATGGTTGCTCCAGCGGCTGGTTTTTATTCAACTCCAGGAGTTGGTGTAAACCAAATTAGAATTGCCTATGTATTAAATCAGGATAGTCTTAAAAAAGCGGTTAGCATTTTAAAAGAAGCTCTTAAAGTTTATAAAGATTAGTGCAAATTAAACATAACATATCCTTAAAACCATACAACACCTTTGGCATTGATGCATTGGCCAAACATTATATTGGTATAAATAGTGTAGACGAGCTAAAACAAGCTTTAAACCTAAAAGAATATCCCAGTATTTTTGTGTTAGGTGGTGGTAGCAATATGCTACTAACAAAAAATATAGATGCTCTTGTATTACATCTTAACATCAAGGGCATCTCTATTATTTCTGAAGATGATGAGTTTGCTATTGTACAGGCCAATGCTGGCGAAAACTGGCACGAATTTGTACTTTGGTGTTTAAACAATAACTTTGGCGGACTTGAAAACCTTTCCTTAATCCCTGGAAATGTTGGCTCTGCACCCATTCAAAATATTGGAGCTTATGGCGTAGAATTAAAGGACTCTTTTGTTTCTTGCCAAGCTTTGGATATAGCTTCAAGAACCTTGAAAACCTACACCAAAACAGAGTGTAATTTTGGTTACCGAAACTCTGTTTTTAAGGAAGAAAAAGGAAAAAACATTATTTGCAATGTCACCTTTAAACTTTCGAAAAAAAACCACACACTCCATACATCCTATGGGTCGATAGCTAATCAATTAACTGAAATGGGAATTGAGCATCCAACCATTCAAGATGTTTCGCAGGCTGTAATAAAAATCAGGCAAAGTAAACTTCCTGATCCAAAAAAAATAGGCAATAGCGGTAGTTTCTTTAAAAACCCTGTTATTTCAAAAGAAAACTACTTAAAATTAAAAGAAAATTTCGAAGACATTCCTGGCTATACCGTATCTGATACCGAAATAAAAGTTCCGGCTGGGTGGCTTATAGAAAAAGCTGGGTTTAAAGGAAAACAATTTGGCGACTATGGCGTTCATAAAGAGCAAGCCTTGGTTTTAGTAAACTACGGAAATGCCAAAGGACAGGAAATTTTGCAATTGGCACAATTAATCCAAAAAACAGTACATCAGATTTTTGACATTACAATAGATGCCGAGGTAAACATTATTTAATTAAAAAACTCTAACTTTGGTTTTCACCCAACTAATTAAAAACACATTAATTCACCAACCTTGAGCACACCTATCGAAATAGAAATAGTTGGCCTACTCCAAAAAGGAGACAAAAAAGCCATCACCTTGCTATACGAAAACTATGCGGATGCCTTGTTTGGTGTCATTTTAAAAGTTTTAAACGACGAGGAGCTTGCTCAAGATGCTCTACAAGAAACCTTCATTAAAGTTTGGAAAAACTCCAAGTCTTATAACAGCAAAAAAGCCAAACTATTTACTTGGCTTTATCGTATAGCCTACAATACAGCTATAGACAAAATAAGGTCGCAAACAAATAAAACTGGTAAGGAAATCCAAATTGAAGATTCCAACGTATATATGTTAACATCAGAGGGATTAAACCAAGATGTTATGGACATTAAAACCCATCTAAAAACTTTAGATGAAAAATATCAAATAGTAATAAATGCCCTCTTTTTTGAGGGTATGACACAACAAGAAGCAAGTGAAGAATTAGACATTCCACTTGGAACCATTAAATCAAGATTAAAAATAGGATTACGTGAACTTAAAAAGATTTACGATCCAGAATAAAAACGAGTCATGAATGATAAAATAAATACATTTTTAAATTCTGACCTATTAGAAAAGTATCTTTTAGGTGATACTACTTCTGCCGAAACAGAAAAAGTTGAAACATATCTTTCTGAATACCCAGAAGTACAGAATGCCTACAACACCTTGCAAAACAACTTAGAAATTGTTTCTAAAAGTCAAGCTGTTGACGCCCCTAAACACATTTTAAGTAATATTTTAAATGAGTTAGACGAAGCTCCAGTTGTTAACATAAAGCCAGTAAAAAAATACAAAAAATGGCATCATTTGAGTATCGCTGCTAGTTTTGCAGCATTAATTTTTGCTGGAAGTTCATTGTTGTTTTTTACACAAAACCAAAGTTTAAAAATAGAAAACCAAAAAATTGTTGACGAAATCTACGATTTACGAAATGATATAAGCTTAAATAACAACAAGCTAAATGACATCATGCAACAGTTTAAACAGCTTAACAATCCGGAAACTGAGAAATACATAATAACCGGAAACAACCGAGCTAAAAACCTTAAAACAGTAGCTTATATTAACCCAAAAGAAAAAACGTCAATGATAGACGTAGTATCGCTACCTCAATTACCAGAAGACCAACAATATCAAATTTGGGCACAGGTACAAGACAAAATGGTTAGTTTAGGTATTTTAAGTGAAACTGATAGACAATTAAAACAAATTCCTTACACCGAAAACGCTTTAGGTTTAAGCATTACCATAGAAGAAAAGGGAGGCAGTCAAATTGGATCAAAAGAAAATGCCGTTGCCGAAATAACACTTCAAAAACACAATTAAAAAGTACTATATACTATTTAATTTAGAGCCTCACTTTTCCTTAAAAAAGTGAGGCTCTATTTTTATCATGTCTCATTAAAAGTTCGTAAATTTGCATTATAGTATGAGGCTTCAATAAACCTGCCTTAAACTTAAATAAAATACAAACTCATGAAACTATTTTTTATAACATTAATTTTATTAGGTCTTGCCATTGCAGGTATAGCTATAAAACTTTGGGCGAAAAAAGACGGAAAATTTGCTGGAACTTGTGCCAGTCAAAACCCTGCGCTTAATAAAAATGGTGAATCTTGTGGGTTTTGTGGTAAAACTCCTGAGCAATACGGCGATTGTAACGAAACCTCACATTCATAATACAACATTATGATGATTTTAGAGGTAGCACTCTACGCCTTCTTGGTGGTAGTTATTATTCAAGTTGTATACATTATATTTTTCTTCGGAAAATTCGCTTTTCTAAAACCTAACAAAAAACCTTCCACAGCCACAGCTATACCTGTATCGGTTATTATCTGTGCTAAAAATGAAGCAGAAAACTTAAAAGTTTTCTTACCTTCAATTATTAATCAAGACTATCCAAATTTTCAAATAGTATTGATTAACGATGCTTCCTATGACGAAACCTTCGAAGTAATGGAAGAGTTTGCCGAGCTTCATACCAATATCAAACTTGTTAATGTTGCAAATAACGAAGCGTTCTGGGCCAATAAAAAATACGCACTAACACTAGGTATTAAAGCGGCAAAACACAATCATTTACTTTTTACAGATGCCGACTGCAAACCAGTTTCACCACATTGGATTTCCGAAATGGCCTCTCATTTTAGCGAAAGAAAATCTATAGTATTAGGTTACGGCTCATATGCAAAAGTTAAAAACTCATTTTTAAATAAATTAATCCGCTTTGAAACCTTTTTAACAGCCATCCAATATTTTTCATTTGCCAAACTTGGCATACCATATATGGGTGTAGGAAGAAATCTAGCTTATACTAAAGATGAGTTTTTTAATACTAACGGATTTATGAGCCATATGTACATCCGCTCTGGAGATGACGATCTATTCATTAATCAAGTTGCCACTTCTCAAAATACTGAAATTTGTTTTTCAGAGGAAAGCTTTACTGAATCCACACCAAAAAAAACATTCAAGGACTGGATTACACAGAAACGCAGACATATAACTACGGCCAACCATTACAAAATAAAACATAAAATACATTTAGCTTTATTTTACCTAACTAATATTCTATTTTGGATTTTAACCGTTGTTTTACTATCTACATTGTTTAAATGGGAAGTTGTGCTTGGATTGTTTTTAATAAGAAGTATAGCTCAATTTATTGTTTATCATAAAGCTTCAAGAAAACTCAACGAAAAAGATTTATTAATTTACACTCCAGTTTTAGAACTTTTTTTAATAGCTTTCCAATTAAGTATTTTTATCAATAATTTGATCTCGAAACCTAAACATTGGAAATAAAAGAAGCGATACAGAAAGCTAAACAAAACGATCAAAAATCATTTAACTTCCTACTGGATACCTATTGGGATTATGTTTATGGCTTCCAGCTTAAACGTGTAGAAAATGAAAATGATGCGGAAGACATAACGATCCAAACTTTTTCCAAAGCATTCGACAAAATAGCTACGTTTAACGAAAGCTATGCTTTTAAAACTTGGCTAATTACTATCTCAAAAAACATTCATATTGATTTAGTTAGAAAAGATAAACGACAACCTTCTAATAGCATTTCTAACGACAATGAAAACTCGTTTTATGATATTTTAGATGAAACCCCTTCCGTTGAAGACAAATTAATTACGGAACAGAATTTAGCCAAGTTACTTCGCGACATAAAAAAACTAAAGCCTCATTACCAAGAAGTAATAAATTTAAGATACTTCCAAGAATTAAGCTACAAAGATATTTCCGAAGAGCTAAATGAACCAATAAACAATGTAAAAGTAAAATTGTTGAGAGCTAAAAAACTACTTGCTGCAATAATTAAAACCAAATCCCAATAAATTCTGTTTTAATATAAAGACTTTTCTACCACCAATTTTATCAGGCTTCAGTAGTTGTTCTTCCTTACTTTTGTATCTTTGTCATTGAAAAACACTTTGTAAATGGACAGCAAAACAGCTTCAAATACCTTACCTACAAGAGAGGCCAAGCCTAAGTGGTTAAGGGTAAAACTACCAACAGGTAAAAAATATACAGAATTAAGAGGTCTTGTAGATAAATACAAACTTAATACCATTTGTACCTCTGGTAGTTGCCCTAATATGGGAGAATGTTGGGGTGAAGGAACTGCAACTTTTATGATTTTAGGTAATATCTGCACCCGTTCTTGTGGGTTTTGTGGAGTACAAACTGGCCGTCCTGAAACCTTAGATTGGGATGAACCTGAAAAAGTGGCTCGTTCCATAAAACTCATGAAAATTAAACATGCTGTTTTAACAAGTGTTGATAGAGACGATTTAAAGGATATGGGAAGCATTATGTGGGCAGAAACAGTAAAAGCTGTTCGTAGAATGAATCCAGAAACAACCTTAGAAACCTTAATTCCGGATTTTCAAGGAATAGAACAACATATCGATAGAATTATAGAAGTAGCTCCTGAAGTGGTTTCACATAATATTGAAACCGTAAGACGCCTTACACGAGAAGTTAGAATTCAAGCGAAATACGACAGAAGCCTTGGTGTTTTAAAATACTTAAAACAACAAGGACAACGCCGAACTAAATCCGGAATCATGCTTGGACTTGGAGAGACGAGAGAGGAAGTTATAGAAACTTTACACGACCTGAAAGAAAATGAAGTGGATGTAGTAACAATTGGTCAATACTTGCAACCAAGCAAAAAACATTTACCAGTAAAACAATTTATTTTACCAGACCAATTTGAAGAATACAAACAAATTGGATTAGATTTAGGCTTCAGACATGTGGAAAGTAGCGCCTTAGTTCGCTCATCATACAAAGCTCAAAAACACATAAATTAATGATTCATGTAGCTATAAATGGTTTTGGACGTATAGGAAGACGTGTTTTTAGATTATTGCAAGACAACAAAAATATTCAAGTTGTAGCTATTAACGATCTTGCTGATACTAGAACTCTTAGTCACCTACTAAAATACGACAGCATTCACGGTATTCTTAAAGATCATGTTACTTTCGATGAAGAAAATGTAATTGTAAATGATAGAAAAATCCCATTTTTACATGAAAACCACCCAAAGGACATTAATTGGAATCCTTATAATATAGACATAGTTATTGAAGCTAGTGGGAAATTTAAAACTCGTGAAGAGCTAGAATTTCACATTAAAAATGGAGCTAAAAAGGTTATTTTAAGTGTTCCTCCGTTAGAAGACGACATTAAAACACTTGTTTTAGGAGTTAACAACCACATACTTAACGGAGACGAAAACATTGTATCCAATGCATCTTGTACGACGAACAATGCTGCTCCAATGATTGATATTATCAATAAACTTTGTGGGGTAAAACAAGCGTACATTACAACGATTCATTCTTACACCACAGATCAAAGTTTACACGATCAACCCCATAAAGATTTACGTCGAGCTAGGGCAGCAGGTCAATCAATTGTACCAACAACTACAGGAGCTGCAAAAGCACTAACAAAAATATTTCCAGAACTTTCAGAAGTAATTGGAGGTTGTGGCATTAGAGTTCCTGTTCCGAATGGATCTTTAACAGACATTACTTTTAATGTTGAAAAAACTGTTTCTATTGATGATATTAACAAAGCGTTTAAAACCGCTTCAGAAAACAGCTACAAAGGCATTTTAGAATACACCGAAGACCCAATAGTTTCTATTGACATTGTAGGAAATACACATTCCTGCATTTTCGACTCGCAAATGACTTCTGTTATTGGAAATATGGTAAAAATAATTGGTTGGTATGATAATGAAACTGGATATTCTAGCAGAATCATTGATTTAATTAGTGATATGTCGACCTTTAAGTAACTTTTGTCGAATAAATATTTATATTTGTTACTACTAGTTTACTTAAAAAATGTCCCGATTCATCAATTACATAGCTGTTATTTTACTGTTGATGAGCTTTAGCGCTTCATCCCAAACTTTAATTGAAGAAGACCCTGAAACTATCCAAAATACAATAGATTACCGTATTATTCAAGCTCAAAAGGACATTGAAAAAAATGCTTATTACGAAGCGCTAGAAAAATACAATGAGGCTTTAGAACTTGCTACTAAAATTGATAACAAGAAAAGTATTGGTATTATCTATTCCAAAATAGGAAAACTTCAATATATAATTGAAGAGCCTGATGATGCTATAAAATCTTTAATTAAAGCCAACGAAGTTCAACGTTTTTCGAAAGATGATATTAACCTTGCTGAAACTTATAAAGTTTTAGGCAATGTTTACATAACTAAAAAACAATACGAACAAGCTCTAGATTATTACAAATCTTCCAAAGCACTCTTCAATCAAGAAGGTTTAGTTGATTTTGAAGCCGAAGTTCTTTTACAAGAAGGAACTACTTACTTGGCCTTAAAAGACTATAAGAAGGCAAAATTGCACTTATTACAATCTATATCAATAGCTAAAAGATACGATTTAGATAAAATCCTAAGCAGTGCAAAAATCAACTTAGGGACAGCTCTTTTTTACTTAGGTGAAAAAGAAGACGCACTAGAACAAGCAAATTCCGGATTAAATATTGCCAAAGCAAATAGTTTTAAAAACGTATTAAACGAAGGGTATTTAAGTTTAAGCAAATTAAATGAGGAAATTGGCAACTACGAATTAGCCAATAACTATTTAAAAAAACATATTGCTTTAAAGGATTCGCTATTAACCATGAAGCGTAGTAATTTATCTCAGGAGAAAAGACTTCAGCTACTAATAGATAATCAAACAGAATATCAAAAAAAGCAATTAGCCGATTTAGAACATCAAAAAGCGACTAACAATTTAAATAAGCTAACCACCATTTTAAGTATTGCCTTAATTACCATCCTATCATTGTTAACACTGTCACTTTACAAAAACAATAATATTAGGTTAAAAACAAATAACATGCTGCACAAAAAAAATGCAGAGTTAATTGTTGCCAAAGAAAGAGCCGAACTTGCCTCCAAGACCAAAGCAAACTTCCTATCTACAGTTACGCACGAATTAAGAACACCACTGTATGCTGTAACAGGATTAACCAACATGCTATTAGAAGAAGATCCAAAACCAGATCAAGTTCAACATTTAAAATCGCTTAAATTCTCTGGAGATTACTTACTAACCTTCATAAATGACATCCTACAAATCAACAAAATTGAAGCCAACAAAGTCGATATAGATCCAGAAGCTTTTAGTTTAAAAAAGAAAATAACCAATATTATTGCGGCACTCAACAATTCGGCAGCAGATAATAATGTTAAAATACATTTTAAATATGATTCCAATCTTCCATCAAACTTTATGGCAGACCAAATCAAAATCTCTCAAATCTTAATCAATTTAATAGGAAATGCAATTAAATTCACAAAAGATGGAGATATCTGGGTACGAACAAGTCTAGCAGGAAAAACAAACGATATCTACCAAGTGAAATTTGAAATAGAAGATAATGGAATTGGAATTAGCCAAGAAAAGCAGAACCAACTTTTCGAAAGCTTCTCTCAAGGCTCTATCCAAATTAACAGAAAATACGGTGGAACAGGATTAGGTTTATCTATCGTTAAAGGGTTGATTCATATTCTAAAAGGAACCATATTTTTAGAAAGCGAACTTGGAAAAGGCTCTAAATTCATTATTGAATTACCAATGAAATACGCTGAAAACGTAGAAAAAATTGAAGAAATAAAATACTTTAAAGATATAAATGAAATTGATCTGAAAGACATTAACATTTTAATAGTTGAGGATAATAAAATCAATCAGATGATTACCAAAAAAATCCTTACTAAAATGAGACTAAATAGCGAGGTTGTAGACAATGGTGAAGATGCAGTAGAGATTGTTAAACAAAAACAATTTCATGTAATACTAATGGACATTCATATGCCGGGAATTAGTGGTCTTGAAGCCACTAGAATTATACGTACTTTTAATAAAGATATTACAATTTTTGCCCTTACGGCAGTAACTTTAGAAGACAAAATGCAAGAGTTTGAAGATGCTGGTTTCGACGATATTATTTCAAAACCATTCAAACAGGAGGATTTCGAAAAGAAACTTTATAACGCCTTAATTCAACAAGATTCAGGAACGGCCTAAGAATTAACAAAGTTTAAAATTTCACTATTAAAGATTGCTGAATCATCAACTTGAACCTCAATAGGAATATAAAACAATTTATCTTTTAGCAGAACTTCATCCTTTAAACGCATATAATCTTTTTCAGTAGTCAGTATACAGTCTAACTTTGACAAATCGTCAATTTCCTTCTCTGAAAAGCTATGATGATCATTAAAATTTAAATGTTTAAACTCAAGTTTATTCACCTTTAAATATTCCACCAACGAACTAGGGTTTGCAATTCCAGTAACCAAAGTAAAATTATTTAATTCAGTTAATTTTATATGCTTAGTGGCCGAAAAAACCTCATTAGAATAGATAATAGAACTAAAAAATACCAATTGATTTTCGTCAGGCCTCAATTTTGTTTTAATCTCTTCCTTTTCTTCTCTACTTAAATTTATAGGGCATTTTGTTACGACAATTATTTGAGCGCGTTTAGCACCACTAACAGGCTCTCTTAGATTCCCGGTTGGAAGAACAATATCACTGCAGTACAAGTCACCGTAAGCCGTTAAAAGTATATTAAAACCAGCCCTTACTTTTCTATGTTGAAAGGCATCATCCAACAAAATAACTTCTGGTTTATTATTTAAACTTTGTAAACTTTCAATTCCATTTTGTCTATTTGCATCAACAGCCACTAAAATATCTTCACCAAATTTATTATAAAACTGAAATGGTTCATCACCTAAACTTCTTGCAGAGTCGTTAACATCTGCCAGTTTAAAGCCATTCGTTTCACGTTTGTAACCTCTACTTAATGTCGCTAAATTGTAGTTGGTTTTTAATAAACGAATTAAATATTCAATCATGGGTGATTTCCCGGTACCCCCAACACTTAAATTACCTACGCAAATAACAGGAATTGGATAAGACTTGCTTTTCTTCCAGCCTAAATCGTATAGTTTATTTCTAGTCCAAGTAACTAAATAGTATATTGGAACAATAGGAAACAAGATGTATCGTAAGAATTTCATTGAAGCGAATTTAAAAATTTTATCTTTGTTTGAAACTTAATAACATAAAATTATGATTGTTCAAGATGTCATAAATCATATCGAGGCACTTTCACCTTTAGCTTATGCCGAAGATTTCGACAATGTTGGTTTACTTGTAGGAGATAAAAACAGTAAATTAACAGGTGTTTTGGTGACCCTAGACACATTAGAAACAGTAGTAGATGAGGCTATTGATAGCAAGTGCAACCTAATTGTTAGTTTTCATCCAATTATTTTTAAAGGCCTAAAAAAACTAACGGGAAAATCCTATGTGGAACGAGTTGTTATGAAAGCCCTAAAAAACGATATTGCCATTTATGCCATGCATACCGCATTAGACAATTCTGTTTTAGGAGTCAATAATATGATTTGTGAAAAATTGGGTCTAAAAAACCGAAACATTTTAATACCACAAGCACAAACCATAAAAAAACTAATCACATTTGTTCCAAAAAACGAAGCAGAAACGCTTAGAAATGCATTATTTGAAGCTGGAGCAGGAAGCATTGGAAATTACGACCATTGTAGCTTTAACTTAGAAGGTCAAGGCACTTTTAGAGGAAACGAAAACTCCAACCCAGTAATAGGTATTAAAGGAGAAACTCACCAAGAAGCAGAAACTCAAATTTCGGTAACCTTTCCAAAACATTTAGAGTCTCATATATTAAAAGCACTATTTAAAACACATTCTTATGAAGAAGTCGCTTATGAGATAACAACTTTGGAAAATAAAAACCAAAATATTGGTATGGGAATGATTGGAGAGTTAGAAAACAAAATGTCTGAATCTGACTTTCTAAAATTCCTTAAAACGAACATGAATACCGAAGCAATAAGGCATTCCAATTTACTTGGAAAAAGCATCAAAAAAGTAGCTGTTTTAGGAGGTTCAGGCAGTTTTGCTATTGAAGCTGCAAAAGCTGCAAAAGCTGATGTTTTTGTAACTGCAGATTTAAAGTACCACGACTTTTTTACAGCTGAAAACCAAATCGTTTTGGCAGATATTGGTCATTATGAAAGTGAACAATTCACAAAAAACCTTTTAGTTGCATATCTTACAAAAAAAATTACTAATTTTGCAATCGTTTTATCAAGGACAAACACCAATCCTGTTAAGTATTTTTAAACTATGGCAAAAAAGAAAGAAGCAACTGTAGAAGAGCGTTTAAGAGATTTATACGACTTACAACTTATCGACTCTCGTATCGATGAAATTAGAAATGTTCGTGGAGAACTTCCTTTAGAAGTTCGTGATTTAGAAGATGAAGTTGCTGGACTAAACACGAGATTAGAGAAATTAGAATCTAGTTTAGAGTCTATAGACAGTCAAATTACCGGTAAAAAGAATCTTATTGAAGAATCTAAATCGTTAATTAAAAAATACAACGAACAACAAAAAAACGTTAGAAATAACAGAGAGTTCAACTCTATCACTAAAGAAATAGAATTCCAAGAATTAGAAATTGAACTTGCTGAAAAGCACATTAAAGAATTCAAATTTCAAATCGATCAGAAAAAACTTGTTATTGCTGAAACTAAAGAGCGTTTAAAAGCACGTCAATCGCACTTAAAACACAAAAAAGGTGAATTAGATGCAATTTTAGCAGAAACTGAAAAAGAAGAAGTTGCTTTAATTAAAAAGTCAGAAGAATACAGAGAAAGTATTGATGAGCGTTTGGTAAAAGCTTACATGCGCATTAGAACAAATGTTAAAAATGGACTTGCTGTTGTGCCAATCGAGAGAGGTGCTTCTGGAGGATCTTTCTTTACTATTCCACCACAAGTACAAATGGAAATTGCTGCACGTAAAAAAATCATTACTGATGAGCACAGTGGTCGTATTCTTGTTGATGCTCTTTTAGCTGAAGAAGAAAGAGAAAAAATGGAAAAAATGTTCTCTAAACTATAATTCATTTTAAAATTTATATATTTAAAAGCCTTCATTTTTATGAAGGCTTTTTTTATTTAAAAATCTACAGCCTTTTTCCTTAAGGTTCTTAATCTAATTCCGACCATACTAACAAAGAAAAAATAATGCTAAACATAAAAACCATTTTCCCTACTTTCTTAATTGTACTATTTTTTAGTTGCAACAACATGGCGCAACAAAACTCAGAACAAGAAGCTGTAATAAATGCAAGCCCAATTGAGGAACCCTTACAAAACGGAAAATTAAAAGCTTATTTCGCTAGCGGTTGCTTTTGGTGTGTAGAGGCCATCTACGAAAGTGTTTATGGTGTAGAAGAAGTTATTTCCGGTTATGCTGGAGGACACACAAAAAACCCTACCTATGCTTCCAGCAACACTGGACGTACCGGACACGCAGAAACTGTTGAAGTAATTTACAATCCAAAAATGGTTAGTTTTTCTACTTTAGTAGATGTGTACTTTGGATCGCAAAACCCAGCACAAGTAAATGGACAAGGTCCAGATAAAGGTTCACAATATCGTTCTATTATTTTCTATCAAAATGATGAGCAGAAACGAATTATAGAAACAAAAAAAGAAACTTTAGCTAAAAAACTAAATACAACTATTTCCGCAGAAGTATATCCTTTCACGAAATTTTGGAAAGCGGAAGACTATCACCAAAACTACGAAAAGCTTCATCCTGAAAATGCGTATATACAAAATGTATCCATCCCAAGACTAAAGAAGTTTAAAGCAAAATTTCCAGAATTGCTGAAAGAGAATAAAAAATAAAGCTATCCAAGCGTTTTAGGCCCAACTTATTTTGTTGCCTTAATCTCAAAAATCAAAGGGTAGAGCTTGTCTTTTGATACAAACAATCCTGATTCACTTTCAATTAAATTGGGCAAGACATTGTAAGGACTTTCATCATACTCATTCAAGTAGTCAATATGCAAACCAGCCGCTGTTAAGGCGTTAATTACTTCACTTAATCCATGATTCCAGCCATATTCCTTACTTATCATTTTTGATTCAGAATCGGCATAAGTACCTTCATATTCTTCATAAATAACCTCATCTTGCATATACCCGTATTTCATAGCAGGTTTTTCCCCTAAGTAATCGAACATCCAAACTATGGGATGAAATTCAACCATATAAAAGACACCTCCCGTTTTCAATCGTTCAGCAATCATTTTTCCCCAAGGTTTTAAATCTGGAAGCCAACCAATCACTCCATAACTAGTAAAAACAATATCAAATGTTTCTTTAATGTGTTTTGAAGTATCTAAAACATTACAACATACAAATTGAGCATCTAATTTTAGTTCTTCATTAAGAGATTTCGCTAATTTAATGCCCTCATCGCTTAGGTCAACTCCAATGCACGTCGCACCTAGCCTACTCCAACTCAAGGTATCTTGTCCAAAATGACATTGTAAATGCAACAGACTTTTTCCTGTAACATCTTCAAGAGCATTTAATTCATAAGGCATTAATGAAGTTTTACCTTTCTTAAAAGCTTCAAGTTGATACATGGCACTTTTTGAATGAATTTTCACTTTTTCATTCCAAGTAGCTTTATTTGCATTAAAATAAGGATCGTATTTGCTCACGTGATTTTTAATTATTAAAACGAAGATATCATTTCTTCTTTAGATTATTTATATTTATAGTCTAACTACACTAATCCTTGATCATTGAAAAAAAAAAAAAAAAACTTAGAAGAAAATGTTAGATTAAGGTTCTTTCTTTTTGAAGTTACAAACACCAAAAAATCTTCAAACCATTCAATAAAAAACCTAAACAGCTTATTAACTTATTAGCTAACTAATTTCATGAAAAACATAAACCTCATTCTAGCCATCCTAATACTATTTTCTGCATGCAAATCGGATAAAATAAATATAGTACAAGAGCAAGAAACAACGCTTACAGCCACAGATAAAATTGCCCAAGCCTACGGCCTAGATCATTGGAATAAAGTTAAAGAAATCTCCTATACATTTAATGTAGATAGAGATAGTACACATTTTGAACGCTCATGGGTTTGGCTTCCAAAAACAAACCAAGTAACTTTAATTACAGAAAAGGATACCATTCAATACAACAGATTGCAATTAGATAGTACGAATATAGATTCGGACAAAGCTTTTATAAACGACAAGTTTTGGCTATTAGCTCCCTTTAATTTAGTTTGGGACCAGGGGAAAACAATTTCCAATCCAGTGGAAGAAATAAGTCCAATAAACAAAAGAAAACTCAACAAAATAACTGTTACTTATTCCAACGAGGGTGGTTACACTCCCGGAGATGCTTACGACTTTTATTTCAACAACAATTACCTAATTGAGGAATGGGTTTATAGAAAAGAAAATGCTAAGACCCCAACGTTAACTACTACTTGGGAAAACAATAACCAATTCCATAATATCACACTTTCTTTAAATCATAAAAAACCAGAGGATAATTGGGAACTATTTTTCACCAATGTATCTATAAAGTTAGAATAGAAACATCCAAAACCATCAATTAACACGTATATATAGTGTAAATATCCCGCTATATGCGTCTATATATTTAAAGCGCTTCACCTAATTTAAGTTGAAGCGCTTTCTCTTTTTATAAAACTTTCATCTACATGCCGCAAAACCTTATATAGGAAAATAAACACTTATAAAATTAGAGTTTTATTTAAAATCTTCTGTTTAAAACAATCAGGAATAGCATAAAATAACACTTCAAAATTAATTTTAACTGTCATTATCTAATACTTCATTCCTAAAATTATAATTCTTATTTTTGTTGTAAACAGAAAAACAACATACTTTGTCCAACTATTTACTAGGTCTACAATACGCACAGGAGCAAGACCAAAACGACGTATTATCTACTTACAGAAATCAATTTCATATTCCAAAAGACAAGGACGGAAACCCTTGGTTATACTTCACGGGAAACTCCCTTGGTTTACAACCAAAAAGTACTCAAAAATACATTCAACAGGAATTGGACGACTGGGCTAATTTGGGTGTAGAAGGACATTTTGAAGCTAAAAACCCATGGATGCCCTACCACGAATTCTTAACTGAATCTATGGCTAAAATTGTTGGTGCAAAACCAATAGAGGTAGTTACCATGAATACCTTAACAACAAATTTACATCTGTTAATGGTATCCTTTTACCAACCAACAAAAACCAAATACAAAATTGTTATTGAAAGTGATGCCTTTCCTTCAGATAGGTATGCCGTTCAAACCCAATTAGAATTTCATGGTTTTGATGCAAATGACGGATTAATTGAATGGAAACCTAGAAAAGGAGAAAGTCTTTTAAATATAGAAGATTTAGAGAACATCCTACAAGAGCAAGGAGATGAAATTGCTCTACTGTTAATTGGTGGTGTTAATTATTATACAGGACAAAGTTTAGACTTAAAGAAGATTGCTCAACTAGGCCACTCCAAAAACTGTATGGTTGGAATAGATTTAGCACATGGAGCCGGAAATATTAAACTTGAACTTCATGATTCTGGAGTAGACTTTGCCGCTTGGTGTACGTACAAATATTTAAATTCTGGACCAGGAAGTTTAGGAGGTTTATTTGTGCATGAAAAACATGCTCATAACAAAAAACTGAAGCGTTTTGCTGGTTGGTGGAGTCATAACAAAGCTACTCGCTTCAATATGCGTCAACCTTTGGATGTTATTCCAGGAGCAGAAGGTTGGCAACTTAGCAATCCGCCTATTTTATCTATGGCTGCTATTAAAGCTTCTTTAGATATGTTTAATGAAGTTGGTATGGATATGCTTTGTCAAAAGTCTGAAAAATTAACAGGTTATTTCGAGTTTTTAATAAACGAAATAAATAATCCTAAAATTAAAATCATCACACCTTCAAATCCAAAAGAAAGGGGTTGTCAACTTTCCATTCAACTAAAAGATGCTGATAAAAGTTTACATAAAAAATTATTAGAAGCAAATATTATTACAGATTGGAGAGAACCAGATGTAATACGATGTGCACCAGTTCCACTTTATAATTCTTTTGAAGATGTTTATAGAATGGTTGAGAAACTAAAGGAACTTTTAAAATAACTTATCTTATGTAATGCAGTAAAGTGCCTCTATCAAATCACTTAAACTGTGTTCGTGCAAAAAAAAACAAATCTCATCTTGGTGGGAATGACACATATGAATAAACAACAAAACATATTAATCATTGGAGCTGGGCTATGCGGAAGCTTACTAGCATTGCGTTTGGGTCAAAGAGGATTCAACGTAACCCTTATGGAAATGCGTCCAGATTTACGAAAAGTAGACATCAGTGTTGGGCGTTCTATTAATTTAGCACTGTCCGATCGAGGTATTAAGGCTATGGAACTTGTTGGTCTTGAAGAAAAAGTAAAGCCCCTATGCATACCTATGAATGGGCGTATGCTTCACGACATAGAAGGCAACACAATCTTGGCGCCTTATAGCGGTAGAGACCACGAATATATAAATTCAATTTCAAGAGGGCTTTTAAACGGTTTACTTTTAGATGAAGCTGAAAAACACGACAATGTTACCATTCATTTCAATAAAAAATGTGAAACTGTTGATTTCGAAAACACCACAGCGCTATTTACAGACACTGAAACCAATACACAGTTTGTAGAAGATGCCGATGTAATAATTGCAACGGATGGGGCTGGTTCTGCCATGCGAAACAGTTACTATTTAGGCAAGAAATTCCTGTTTAGCTTTTCTCAAGATTGGTTATCGCACGGCTATAAAGAACTTTGTTTCCTTCCAACAGAAAATGGTGGTTATAAAACTTATAAAAACGCGCTACATATTTGGGGACGAGAAGCATTTATGCTAATTGCTTTACCTAATTTAGATGGAAGTTTTACCGTAACTTTATTTTTAAGTTTTGATGAAGGCGAGTACAATTTCAATAACCTAACAACTAAGGAGCGTGTTTTGGAATTCTTCAACAAATACTTTAAAGATGCATTAGATTTGATGCCTAATTTAATCGATGATTTTTTCGCAAATCCAACGTCACCTCTAGGAACCGTGAAATGTTCTCCTTGGCATTATAAAGGAAATACGCTTCTAATGGGAGACGCAGCCCACGCCATCGTGCCATTTTATGGACAAGGTATGAATGCTTCTTTTGAAGACGTGGTAGAATTCGATAAAGTTCTTGATGAGAATTACGACGATTGGGAAACCATTTTTAAAGTATATGAGAAATCACGAAAAAAGGATACAGATGCTATTGCCGATTTAGCAATTGATAATTTCCACGAAATGAAAGGGCACGTAAACCACACCAATTTCAGAGAAAAACGCAATTTAGAAATGGCTTTTGAAAAGAATTTTCCGGACGAATATTCTTCAAAATATTCTTTAGTAACTTTCAATGAAAACATCAGCTATAGTGAAGCCTTAATAAAAGGTCGCGCACAAGACAAAGCCATCTTAAACATGTTGGCTGATGGAGAAATTCAAAATATTAACAACCTAACCAATGTCGAATTAAAAATGACCTTGGATAAAGTAAAAGCAGTAACCGAAGCTATTATAGAAGATGATAGAATTGCCGGTTTAAAATAATTTATTATGAGCGAAAAAATTGTAACACCAAGAGGAGCCTACCCACATACCAAGCGTGTAGGCGATTTTATTTTTGTATCTGGAACAAGTTCTAGAAGAACAGACAATACCATTGCTGGTGTTGATATAATTGATAATTTGGGAACTAAACATTTAAATGCAGAAGTTCAAACGCGTGAAGTTCTATTAAATATTGAAAGAAATTTAGCTAAGGAAGGCGCTTCCTTAAAGGATGTTGTAGACGTAACCTCGTTTTTAGTTAATATGAACGACTTTGCAGGATACAACAAAGCCTATGCAGAATTTTTTGACAAGGAAACTGGCCCAACTAGAACAACAGTTGCGGTTCACCAATTACCTCACCCAGATTTAGTGGTTGAAATTAAGGTAATGGCTTACAAGAAATTATAATGACTATAAAAAACTACATAAATGGAAAGTTTTTGCCTCCCGCTTCCAATGGGTGGTTAGACAACTATTGTCCTGCAAATGGTGAGGTTTACGGACAAATACCGAACTCATCGAAGGAAGATGTAGAAAACGCATATATCGCGGCAAAAGCAGCCTTTCCAAGTTGGTCTCAAACCACTTTGGAAGAACGAAGTAGAATTCTTATCAGAATTTCAGAATTACTTGAAAAAAATTTACAGCGTTTTGCAGAAGCAGAAAGTAAGGACAATGGCAAGCCAATTAGTTTAGCTAAAGCGGTCGATATTCCTAGAGCTGCAAGTAACTTTCGTTTCTTCGGCAATGCCATTACACAGTTTTCAAGCGAAAGCCATGAAAGTATTGGTCAAGATGCCGTTAATTACACATTAAGACAAGCTATAGGGGTTGTTGGCTGTATTTCACCGTGGAACCTTCCACTCTACCTCTTTACATGGAAAATAGCACCCGCCATTGCTGCTGGCAATTGTGTAGTTGCTAAACCAAGTGAAATTACACCAATGACAGCCTATTTATTAGGTGAAATTTGTAACGAAGCTGGTCTTCCTAAAGGTGTTTTGAATATCGTTCACGGATTAGGAACTACTACTGGTCAAGCCATAATAGAACATCCAGACATTAAAGCTATTTCCTTTACTGGAGGTACAGCTACAGGAGCTCATATTGCAAAAGTAGCTGCTCCTATGTTTAAAAAATTATCATTGGAATTAGGTGGAAAAAACCCAAATATCATTTTTGCCGATTGTGATTATGATGATATGTTAGAAACCACAGTTCGGTCATCATTCGCAAATCAAGGACAGATTTGTTTATGTGGTAGCAGAATTTTTGTGGAAGCTTCTATTTATGAAAAATTTAAAAAAAATTTCATTAATAAAGTTAAAAGTCTAAAAGTCGGGCACCCTTCTCAAGAATCCACAAATATAGGAGCCTTAGTATCAAAACCTCATCTTGAAAAAGTAATGGATTACATTGCAATTGCAAAACAAGAAGGAGGACTTATTCTTTGTGGTGGAAATAAAGTAAGTGTTGATGGTTTTGAAGGCGGTTATTATTTAGAACCAACAATTATTGAGGTTCCAAATGATGAATGCCGAGTAAACCAAGAAGAAATTTTTGGACCTGTAGTTACCATAATGCCTTTTAATCATGAGGACGAAGTGCTTCAAATGGCAAACAAGGTAAAATATGGATTATCTGCCACCCTTTGGACAAACAATTTAAAACGAACCATGCGAATGAGTAATCAATTGCAAGCAGGAATTGTTTGGGTAAATACTTGGATGATGCGCGATTTAAGAACACCATTTGGAGGTGTAAAAGCTTCAGGGGTTGGTAGAGAAGGTGGTTTTGAAGCTTTACGCTTTTTTACTGAAGCAAAAAATGTATGCATCAAATATTAATAAGTTTCTGAAAAAATAAGAATCTTATTTATTAAACTAAAAAACTATAATCAAACGTAATTCTGAAATTAATTCAGAATCACATAAAAGAGTTTCCCACATCCTTGGGATTAAATATGAATTTAAAATTAAGCAATAAACACGCATTAGTCTGTGGTAGCACAGCTGGAATAGGAAAAGCAATAGCTATGTCTTTGGCTTCTGAAGGAGTAAAAGTTACTTTAATTGCTAGAAATGAACATAAACTGAAAACTGTTTTAACCGAACTTCCTCAACAAGGAAACCACGACTATATCGTGGCCGATTTTTCTAATCCACAGGAGTTAAAGTTAAAAGTTTCCGAATTTATTTCTAAAAACCACGGATTCCATATTTTAGTAAACAATACTGGAGGACCAAAAGGCGGACCTGTGTTTTCAGCCGACCTAAGTGAATTTGAAAGCGCCTTTACACAGCATTTAAAATGCAATCACGTGTTAGCACAGACCGTTGTTCCTTTTATGAAAGAAGCTGGTTACGGACGTATTATTAATATAATTTCTACCTCGGTTAAACAACCATTAGATGGACTTGGAGTTAGCAATACCATCCGTGGAGCTGTAGCCAATTGGAGTAAAACTTTAGCCAATGAACTTGGTTCTTTTGGAATTACAGTTAACAACGTGTTACCAGGAGCTACAGGAACAGAACGCTTAACAGAAATTATCAAAAATAAATCTGCTAAAACAGGAAATACTGAAGAAGAAGCTGCTCACGCAATGAAGCAAGCAGTTCCAGCCAAACGTTTTGCAAAACCAGAAGAATTGGCCTATGCTGTAACGTTTTTAGCTAGTGAATGTGCTAGTTATATTAACGGAATTAACCTACCTGTTGATGGTGGTAGAACAAAATCTTTGTAACTTTATATAATTAATCAACAACCTTAAAACATGAGCAAACTTGTATCTCCTTTAAATTTCAAAGCCTGGATTGAAGAAAACAGACATCTTTTAAAACCACCGGTTGGCAATAAAGTTGTTTGGAAAGATGGTGATTTTATCGTCATGGTTGTTGGTGGCCCAAACAGCAGAAAAGATTATCATTACAACGAAACACCAGAGTTCTTCTATCAAATTGAAGGCGACATGGTTTTAAAAGTCATTGACGAAGGAAAACCAAAAGACATTCATATTAAGGAAGGCGACATCTTTTTATTACCTCCAAAGGTGCCACATTCCCCACAACGAGAAGCAAATACGGTAGGATTAGTTATAGAATACAAAAGACCTGAAGGAATGCGAGATGCGCTACTTTGGTTCTGCGAAAACTGCGTTACAAAACTTTACGAAGAAGATTTTACTGTTGAAAATATTGAAACAGATATGCCTAAAATTTTCGATAAATATTATGGTGATAAAGACAAGCGAAGCTGTCCAAACTGCGGTAAGGTAATGCAACCACCTCAAAAGGTACAGATAGAGTAAAAGAGGATAAATTAAAAGGAAGACATGCTGTAAAAGCACTTTAGATATATGAAAGAAAAACGTAAATTAAGAATAAACGGTCACTCCCACTTACTTCCTTACCCTGAAGAAATTCCTCAATTTATGAAAGATAAAGGGATTTTTTGGGTAGATAAAGACCGAAAATACATGCTTCAAAAAGACTGGAGCCGACCTGTAACGGATTCAAGTTTCTTTTTAGATGACAAATTAACTTGGATGGAACGTTTCAAGATTGATCATGCTGTGGTTCTGAACCTTTCGCAATTATACGGAAACGGGTTACGTGTAGAGGAAATGAAGCAGGCTTTACGATTTCAAAACGATTTTAATGCGAAAATCCAACGTGAAAATCCAAGCAAATTTACTTGTGGTTTTGTGGTTCATCCCGGATTTGTACGTGGCGCATGTTGGGAAATTGAACGTTGTGTAGAAGAATTAGGCATGCAACTACTTTGCTTACCAACACACTACATGGACACCATTGGAACGTGGCGTTGTATTTTTGATGAAGAAAATGAACCCATTTTTGAATTGGCAAACAAGTACAATTTAGCCGTAGAGATTCATCCATACGATGGTGAAAAATTTATTAAATTAGAAAATATTTCTTGGCGTTTTCACTTAATATGGATGTTAGCTCAATGTGCTGACGCCTATCATTTCTTAACACTAAATGGATATCAAGACAAATATCCAAACATGCGAACCTGTTTTGCTCATGGCGGACAATTAGCCCAAATTAACCTAGGAAGACGAATTCAAGGGTTTGATGGTAGACCAGATTTGTTTGAAGGAAAAAGTCACCCAAGAAAAGCTGTAGGCCATAAAAACATCTTTTTTGACACTTTGGTACACGACACTGGAGGATTAGAATTATTAATAAAAAACCAAGGTTATAAACAAGTTTTAATGGGCTTAGACGATCCTTATCCTTTAGGTGAAATGGAAAGCTCCAAGCAATCATCTTATCCGGGAAAAATCTTGGATTTAGCCGTAGAAAGAAACATCATTAATGATGACCAACGAGATGCCATTTGGGAAGACAACGTAATCCAGTGGTTATGTGGAGATGATGAAGCTGCCAAACAGAAATTAATTAATAGAATTTTATCATAAGATTAAAATAGACCTTCAGTTTTTTTTACACAACTGAAAGGTCTCAAATACATTATGCACTTCCTACCTGAAAAAATAGACGAATACGTAGTTGCACACTCAGAAACTGAACCAGAATTACTACAGCAATTAACTCGTGAAACCTATCAAAAAATATTACAACCCATCATGCTTAGCGGCCCTTATCAGGGGCGCGTTTTAAGTATGATTTCAAAATTAATAAGGCCAAAAACTATTTTAGAATTAGGTACTTTCACTGGTTATGCTACTTTATGTTTAGCTGAAGGGTTACAAACTGAAGGCGAAATCCATACCATTGATGTCAACGAAGAACTCGTAGATTTTCAACGGAAATATTTCGATAAATCAAGTTATGGCCAACAAATCTATCAGCATTTAGGAAATGCCTTAGACATCATTCCAACCTTGGACAAAACCTTTGATTTAGTTTTTATAGATGCTGACAAACCTAACTATTCTAATTATTTTCACTTAATTATAGAAAAACTAAATCCTGGAGGCATCATTATATCCGACAACGTTCTTTGGCATGGAAAAGTAATTGAAGAGTTAAACCCTAAGGATGTCTCAACCAAAGCCTTATTAGAATATAACACACTACTAAAAAGTGATGAAAGGGTAGAAAGCGTAATGCTTCCAATTAGAGACGGATTAACAATTAGTAGAAAAAAATAAAATTCCTGCTTAGGCAGGAATTTTTATATTAATAAAGAAGTATCGTCCGTTTACATTTTTCTTCGAACAGAACCTGTAAAATCTTCTAATTCGTTTTTAACCTTGTTCAGTTCGTCTTGAACATCTTTGGTGATACTTGTATCAATACCATTCTTTTCGGCACTCTTGGTAATCTCCGTTTTAATGTCGTTTGAGGCATCTTTAAGCATACGCATGCCTTTCCCTAATCCCCTAGCTATTTCAGGAATTTTATCGGCACCAAAGACCATGATTACTATAAATAGTATAAACATGACTTCAGTAGTCCCTATGAATAAATATATGCTTGCTTGTATCACATTGCAAATATAGTAAGATGATTCATGAGAATAAAAAAAGCCGACTCATTTTTATGGTCGGCTTTCAATAATTTAACTTTTCAATTATTCATTCACCTTTTCTTTAAACTTATCGAAGTCACTTTGTTGAACTTCTCTAGGCCAAGAATTGTTAGATGTGTCCACATCTGCCGTTTCTAAATTAGGATCGACCGTAATTTTTACAATCTCCTTATCTGAGGCTACAGCTTTATTCACTTCTTTGTCATTTAATCTCCAAATCTGTGCTGGGTAGTGTTCTGTTTTAGAGGTACCGTCAGCATAGGTATATTCTACAATAATTGGCATTACCAAACCTCCCGGTTTTTCAAATGTTACATTATAAAAATATTTAGGCGACTTTATATTTTTTCGCTCTGCTTCTGTAAAATTATCCATAACGTACTCCTTTAAAGGCTTAGAGTTATCTAATAAAGTTCCTTTTTTCAACGACTCATTAAATTCATCACTACCTTCTTCAACCATAAATACTAATGGAGGTAAATCAGATAATTCCATACCATAACGTTTTGCTAAATCTTTAGCATATTGGTTAGGCTCTGATGACACGTAGTATTTCTTTACATCTTTCACTCCTATATCAACGTAATCTGTGGTATAGAACCACCCTCTCCAAAACCAATCTAAATCGAAGGCTGAAGCATCTTCCATAGTTCTAAAGAAATCTTCTGGGGTTGGATGCTTAAACATCCAACGGTTTGAGTATTCTCTAAAAGCATAGTCAAATAACTCGCGTCCCATAACAGTTTCACGTAAAATATTTAAAGCTGTAGCTGGTTTTCCGTAGGCATTATGTCCAAATTGGTAAGTATTTAACCCTTTGGTCATAATTGGAGCAATATAATCTTGATCTCCTCCCATATAAGGGATAATGTTTACTGCTGGTCCACGACGTGAAGGATACTTGTCATGTCCAGGAGACAAGGCTGCTGGATACCATTCTCCAAAATCTTGTTCAGCTACAAATTGCAAAAATGTGTTTAAACCTTCATCCATCCACGTCCATTGACGCTCATCACTATTTACAATCATCGGGAAATAATTGTGTCCAACTTCATGAATAATCACACTTATCATTCCGTATTTCGTTCTATCGCTATACTTTCCATTTTCATCTGGTCGTCCATAGTTCCAGCAAATCATAGGATATTCCATTCCCTGCTCCTTAGCATGAACCGAAATAGCTTTATGATATGGGTAATCGAAAGTCATTCTAGAGTAAGTTTTTAGGGTAGAGGCAACAGCATAAGTTGACCACTCTTCCCAAAGTGGATTTCCTTCCTTTGGATACATAGAAACGGCCATAACATCTCTATCTCCTATTTTTACAGCCATCATGTCCCAAATAAACTTTCTTGATGTAGCAAAACCAAAGTCACGTACATTCTCTGCATGAAACTTCCACGTTTTTGTTTTATTTGAAAAGCCCTTTTCAGCAGCTTCAGCCTCTTCTTGAGTTACAATAAGCACTGGTTTATCATAAGTCTTTTTAGCTTTCTCAAAACGCTCCATCATCTTTTTAGAAAAGACTTCTTTTCTATTTATTAGCTTGCCTGTTGCATCTAAAATATGATCTGCCGGAACTGTAATATTTACTTCAAAGTTCCCAAATGGAAGTGCAAATTCATCACGTCCCCAAAACTGAGAGTTTTGCCATCCTTCCACATCATTATAAACAGCCATTCTTGGGTAAAACTGAGCTATTACATAAGATCTGTTACCATCTTTAGGAAAATACTCGTAACCTGAACGACCTCTATCTACTAAGTGATCGTTAATATTGTACCACCATTTTATGGTGAAAGAGAATTTTTCGCCTGGGTTTAAAGCCTTAGGTAATTCCACACGCATCATAGTTTGATTAATCATGTATGGTAAGTCCTTCCCACTAGTTTCCTTTACCTCTTGGATTTTAAAACCGCCATCAAAAGTTTCAGCCATATAGGTACTTGCAAAAGTTGAAGCTTGTTGCGCTGGAGCAAATCCATCCTCTTCAATTAACGGAGATTTAGAATCCTTGGCTCTCATATTCTGATCTAATTGTACCCAAAGATATTTTAATTGATCTGGAGAGTTGTTGGAGTAAGTAATGGTTTCAAAACCTGATATTCTTGCATTTTTATCATCTAAAACAATATCCATTTTATAATCGGCCTGTTGCTGATAATAATTTGGACCTGGAGCTCCAGAAGCTGTACGAAACATGTTTGGTGTAGAAAACTCGTCGTATAGTTGCTTAAACTTATTGTTGTTTGTGTGTCCGGGTTTACGTGCTGGTTTGTCTTGTTCTTGCGAAAAGGCACTAACAGAAACAAACAAAACCGAGAGAAAAAGATACTTTAATGTTTTCATTGGAATAATTTGATTAAGTCTGAAATTTAACGAATTTTTAAGATTTTGAAAGCCCATTATTTAAAGTTTAACATAGCTTTATCATTTTCTTTTATTAAAATGAAGCTCTTATTTTTTGAATAGATTTTGGTTTTTATCATGTTCTGTTGCTCAGGAAACAAATCGAAAAGCACTGAATTTTCAATTTTAATATTCTTAATATCCGTTACTCCTTCAATTTCTAAATAACAGATAACAATATCGTTATCGTATTTTTTCCCAATATAGTTAAAGGCCTTTTCTTCACCATCAATACTGATGATTAATTTGGCTTTTAAATATCGTTCTATAAAATAATCGGCTTGACTAGTTTCCAATTGAGGTCCAAGAAGTAAATTGTCATCGTATCGAAGTTGTAGAACATCTTCAAAATCGTCCATGAAAATTCTTGTAATTATTTGCACCGATTGCTTGTCTTTTACATATTCTATTTGAGTAACACTTACATAATATTTATGTACGGCCGAAAAAGACAATAAAGGTAAAACAAGTATTAATAACAGGGTTTTTAAACGATGCATATAAAAAATTAATTAAGCAAATTTAAGGATTTGTAGATGTAAATAAGAAAAGATAAACATTTAATTAGTTTCATATTTGGAGTTACTTTTGAATTGAATAAGTTTTTCATTTAAAAACTCCAATATTTCAAGGTCGCTCTTATTTTTACAACGAGCTACAAAATTGACATCTTCAGAACAGAAATAGAAAAATTCATTCCTTGATACTTCCGGAAGTGTTTCCATGGAAAACAACATGGCTTCTGTTCTTTTTCTAATAGTGTAAAGCAAGTCGTCATTTCTCTCTAATTTTATATAATTTTTTAATCTCTTTGTTCTTCCTGAAATAGCATTAATAATGGGATTTATCGGGATAAACCCGCCTCCAGTTGTGGCTTCATTAAGTTTTCTTTCACTTTGTGTTTTTGGTTTTCCTTGATAACTCGGAATGCCTAATTGTTTAGCAGTTATAGGCTCTCCTTCAACATTACTCAAATCTTGAAACAAATCTCCAGTTAACATGCGTCCTACAACAACTTCATCTAAAGAATAAGTAAATTCTTCTAAATGAACATCTAGTTGTTTATGGATTATAATACTAGCATCCACTATAACTTCTTTTAATTTATGTTGAATAGATGTAAACTGTAAAGTGTCATTTAGATTAACTGTCATCCTAAACCCGCCAAAAGCATTGGTGGTTGTGAAAACTTGGGCTGTTTTGTTGATCACATGAATATTTTCGGCATCTAAGGAAGTGGTAACTCTTCCTGTAATTTCAACAGTCTGTGAGATTGCTGTATGAAGAGTTAATAAAAGGATAGTAAAAATTATATAATGCTTCAAATAGTGAAATTTAGTTTGATAAAGAAAACATTTCAAATCTTAAAAACCATATAACAACAAACTAAACTTATGTTAAATATGAAAGTTCTTTTAAAGGCAAACAAATCAAAACACAATCCTATTTACTATTTTTTTCCTGGATCGACTTCTAGAAACAATTTACTCTGATTAACTAAATATTCAATTAATTCAAGGTCTTTTCCTTTATTGTATAAAGTAGGATCAGTATTATTAATAGTTGCAAAACCAATAAACTCTGTTACTTTATCTTCAGGTATATTAAAACTTGAACTAATAAAATCCTTGGTGTAGGTATCTCTTAAAGCTTCGTAGCTTGAGGCCTCAATGTCTACGACCTTTTCAGTAGCAAATAATGGCTTAATTAACCAGTTGGTAATCTTTACAAAGTCTACCCCATTATAAAACTTTCCTTGATTTAAAATAGTGTTTTCCACTTTTTGATAATATATATCTGCGTTGGGATTGTGTTCAAAATCAATTTCTCCAAAATAAATAGATTCAAATTTTGGATTATAAGATCTCACTTTTGATAAGTCAATTACCAAATCGCCTGTTAAACTAAAGGGTAAGATTACAACCTCATCCAAAGGAGTTAAATGTTCGTCAAGAAATACAGTCATCTCTTTCGAGTCCAATATTTGTTGAGTTATTATTACAAGTACACTGTTCAATTGCAATGCAGAGATTCTAATTTTATCGTTTAATTTAACGCGAATATTAAATTTCCCATCTATATCAGTCACTGCAATTCTATTTGAAGTTAAATTACTTACAGTTAGACCTTCTACATCGTTAGCAACCACAATAACTTTTCCAGAAACCTCTATTCTGTTGTCATTTTGAGCCATACCAAAAGATATGAATGCAAAAAAAGCAATAATTGAAAATACATTTTTCATAAGTTGTTTTTTTGAAGGTTAGAGAAACAAAATACAGATGTATTAACTTTTGTTAGAAACTGTATTTACTTAAATTTACAACAAATTAATGTAAATGAAAAACTTAATCATAGCAAGTACTTCAACCATACACGGAAGTACCTATCTAGAATATTTATTAGAAGAGTTAGCTGTTTTTTTTAAGGGTGTAAAATCTATTGTTTTTATTCCTTACGCAAGACCAAGTGGCATTTCTCATAACGAATACACTGAAAAGGCAAAAGAAGCATTTATAAAAATAAACAAAAACTTAAAAGGGATTCATGAATTTTCAAACCCAATTGAGGCGATAAATCAAGCTGAAGCCATTTTTACTGGAGGTGGAAACACCTTTTTATTGCTTAATCAATTATATAAAAACAAATTAATTGAACCCTTACAAAAAGCAGTTCAGACAGGAACTCCATATTTAGGTACAAGTGCTGGTAGTAATATTTGTGGTTTAACCATAAATACAACGAACGATATGCCAATAATCTATCCGCCTAGCTTTAAAGCTCTAAGTTTAGTACCATTTAACATAAACCCTCATTATTTGGATCCCATACCTGACAACAAGCATATGGGAGAAACCAGAGAAACTAGAATTAAAGAATTTCATGCATTCAACACCCAACCAGTTATTGGACTAAGAGAAGGTAGTTGGTTAGAAGTTAAAGGAAGCTCTATAGTTTTAAAAGGCGAATTATCGGCTAGAGTTTTTGAATACAACAAAACTCCTTATGAAATTGAAAGAAATACCGAGCTAAATACCCTAAAATAAAAAAGCTTCATCGGTTAGATGAAGCTTTTAGAGCGAGAGACCGGGTTCGAACCGGCGACATTCAGCTTGGAAGGCTGACGCTCTACCAACTGAGCTACTCTCGCATTTCCGGTGCAAATATAAATAAGAATTTCATCTAATAAAAGAAAAAAATTAGAAGTTTAAATAAAAAAAAATAATTTTAAACTAACCACTTAAAAATGAGCACTATTTATGTAGTGAAAATTTTATTTTTTTTATAAAACAAATATTAATTAGACTATTATGCACCTCATAAAACAAATTTCAGCACAAGAAACCTATGTTATAAGGCAATCCATTTTACGCAAAGGCAAACCAATAAATACTTGCATATTTGATGGCGATTTAGAAGAAAACACCTTTCATCTTGGCTTATTTTGTAAATCAGAACTTATTGGAGTAGCTTCCTTTATGAACAATAAATTCCATTTATTTTCAGAAGACAAACAATATCAACTACGTGGAATGGCTATTTTAAAAAATTTTCAACATCAAGGATTGGGAAAACGATTAATTCAAGAAGGTGAAAACATATTAAATGAAAGAAAAGCAGATTTACTTTGGTTTAATGCTCGTGAAGTTGCACTTGAGTTCTACAAAAGCAATGGATACTTAATTTTTGGTGATGCGTTTAACATACCAGATATTGGAGTCCATTATGTTATGACAAAAAAATTAACTTCTTAAAAAAGCAGTAATTCTAACAAACCATTTAAGGACCCCATTAATTTTTTATTCAATTTTAAACTCAAAGCCTTTTAAACTTTTATCTTTGACTGTTAAAGTTATCCACCATGAACAAAAAAGTTATTTTAATGATTCTTGACGGTTGGGGAAAATCGCCCGACCCAAAAGTTTCAGCCATAGACCATGCACAAACACCATTTATCGATTCGTTATATAGTGAATATCCAAATGCGCAATTACGAACGGATGGATTACATGTTGGACTTCCAGCTGGTCAAATGGGAAACAGTGAAGTTGGCCACATGAATTTAGGTGCTGGACGTATTGTATATCAAGATTTAGTTAAAATAAATCTAGCTGTAGAGAACAACACTTTAGCCCAAGAACCTGCGTTAATAGACGCGTTTAACTATGCGAAAACGAATAAAAAACCCATACATTTTTTAGGATTAGTAAGTGATGGCGGTGTCCATTCTCACATCAATCATTTAAAAGGGTTAATTACTGCTGCCCAAACTTCAGGGGTAACAGAATCTTACATACATGCCTTTACAGATGGTCGTGATGTAGATCCGAAATCGGGTTACGGTTTTATAACACACCTTAAAGAATTTATTGAAAACGCTCCTACCAAAATTGCTACAATAACTGGGCGTTATTACGCTATGGATAGAGATAAACGTTGGGAAAGAGTAAAATTAGCTTATGATGCTTTGGTGAATGGCGAAGGAGAACTTTCTAAAAATGCTTTAAAATCCATTCAAAGCAGTTACGAAAACGATATTACAGACGAGTTTATCAAACCTATTGTTATGGTAGATGAAACTAATCAACCCGTTGCGAAAATAAAAAATGGTGATGTGGTTGTTTTCTTTAATTTCCGTACAGATCGAGGCAGACAACTAACACAAGCTTTAACGCAACAAGATTTTCATGAGCAAAATATGCACACGCTAGACTTGTATTATGTTACGATGACCAATTACGATGAAACCTATAAAAACATCCACGTAGTTTACAACAAGGACAATTTAACAGAAACGCTTGGTGAAGTATTAGAAAAACACAATAAAACCCAAATCAGAATTGCCGAAACAGAGAAATACCCACATGTTACTTTTTTCTTTTCTGGTGGAAGAGAACAAGTTTTTAATGGTGAAACCCGAATTTTAAGACATTCACCGAAAGTGGCTACCTACGATTTAAAACCAGAGATGAGTGCTTTTGAATTAACAGATGCTTTAATTCCTGAATTAAAAAAAGGAAAGGTGGATTTTGTATGTCTTAACTTTGCAAATGGCGATATGGTGGGACATACCGGCGTTATGGAAGCCGCTATAAAAGCTTGTGAAGCAGTTGATATTTGCGCGAAAAATGTAATTACAACAGCTTTAGAAAATAATTATACTACCATTTTAATTGCCGATCATGGAAATTGCGAAACCATGATAAACCCAGACGGAACACCTAACACGGCTCACACTACCAACCCTGTTCCTATAATTTTAATTGATAAAGATTTAAAAGCCATCCAAGATGGCGTTTTAGGAGATGTTGCCCCAACCATTTTAAAACTTATGGGCATTGAACAACCAGCAAAAATGACGCGACATTCGTTAATCTAAACTTAAGGGTAGAAACTATTACATTTTAAATTATGTATTTTTGCAATTAATTACTTGGTATGAATTTTAACGACAAACTTATTATAGCAGTAGATTTTGATGGAACCATCGTTGATGATGCCTACCCGAAAATTGGAAAATCAAAAATTTTTGCTTTCGAAACATTAAAAAGATTGCAAAAAGATGGACATAGACTAATTTTATGGACCTATAGAAGTGGTAGTAAATTAGATGATGCAGTTAATTTTTGTAAAGAAAATGGCATCACTTTTTATGCCGTAAACAAAAGTTTTCCTGAAGAGCAATTCGACGATACTAAAAGTAGAAAAATCCATGCCGATGTATTTATTGACGACCGAAATATTGGTGGGTTTATTGGATGGGGAGAAGTGTATCAAAAACTATCCGACCCGAATTTTAAACCTTTAGAAGAAGTAAAAAAGAAAGGCTTGTTTTCGTTTTTTAGAAAATAATAAAAAGCCACGAATTCATTCATTAAAACATTTATGAACTCGTGGCTTATTTTTGTAAACGGATTAATTAATATCCTATCAGTTCAAAATATTGTCTATCTATTTCTTCTCTATGATCTGGATGTGCAATATCTACCAAAGCTTTAACGCGTTGTTTAATGTTTTTCCCATATAAATTAGCAATCCCGTATTCAGTAACCACATAATGAACATGAGCACGCGTAGTAACAACTCCAGCACCAGGTTTTAAAGTAGGTACAATTCTACTAATTCCAGATTTTGTAACAGAAGGCAAAGCAATAATAGCTTTTCCTCCTTCACTTAAGGAAGCACCGCGAATAAAATCCATCTGACCACCAACTCCAGAATACATGTGAGACCCAATGGAATCTGCACAAACTTGACCGGTTACATCTACTTCTATTGCTGAATTTATAGCAACCATTCTAGGATTTAATTTAATGATGGAAACATCATTGGTATAGTTGGACGCCCTCATTTCTATAAATGGGTTGTCATCTACATAATCGTACAAACGTTTAGAACCCATTAAAAAAGTAGCTAAAGCTCGCCCTTTATTTACTCCTTTATAATTACCATTAATTACATCATTTAATATTAAATCAATTACACCATCAGAAAACATTTCTGTATGTAAACCTAAATCCTTATGATTTGTAAGTCTAGACAACACAGCATTTGGTATGCTTCCTATTCCCATTTGTAACGTGCTTCTATCCTCAATTAAGCCCGCAACATAATTTCCAATTTTGTTTTCAATTTCTGATGGCTCAGGATTTAAATGAACTGGCAATGGCACATCACATTCCACAAAAGCATCTATTTCTGAAACATGAATAATCCCGGCTCCGTGGGTTCTTGGCATTTGCTTATTTACTTGAGCGATTACAACATCTGCATTATCAATAGCGGCCAAAGTAGCTTCTACAGAAACACCCAAAGAACAATATCCGTGTCTATCTGGTACAGATACATGGATTAAAGCTGTATGTATATCCACGATGTTTCTTTCAAACAACAAGGGAACTTCACTTAAAAAAACCGGAGTATACGAGCCATTACCAGCCTTTAAAGTATGTCTTACATTTTTACCAATAAAAAAAGAATTAACATGGAAACTGTCTCTCAATTCCGGATTTGCGTATGGAGCATCACCTTCGGTGTGTAACTGACAAATTTCAACATTTCGTAACTCCTCATGTCTTGCAGTCATTGCATTAATTAGCACTTGGGGAGCTGCTGCTGCTGCTTGGATATAAATTTTACTATTTGACTTAATAAGTTTTACGGCATCTTCTGCGCTTATTGCTTTATACATAATGTTTCAATTTAAACGCAAAAATATCTAATATTTATTACCTAAATACTGTTAAAAGTCATCTTTCAGAAAAAAGAATTCCATTTAATTTTAAGTATCTTTGCTCATATTTTTTTTCAAGATGATAATAGTAAAAACAAAAGAAGAAATCGAATTAATGCGTGAAAGCGCTTTAGTTGTTTCAAAAACTTTAGGAATGCTTGCCAAAGAAGTAAAACCTGGAGTTACCACCTTACAATTAGACAAATTAGCAGAAGACTTTATAAGAGAACAAGGAGCTATTCCTGGTTTCTTAGGCTTATACGATTTCCCGAACACACTGTGCATGAGTCCAAACTCTCAAGTTGTTCACGGATTTCCAACAAATGAACCCCTACAAGAAGGAGATATTATTTCCATTGATTGTGGTGCTATTAAAAATGGCTTTTATGGAGATCATGCTTACACTTTTTCTGTAGGTGAGATTGCTCCAGAAACACAAAAACTACTAGACGTAACCAAAGAATCATTATACATAGGTATTCGCGAATTTAAAGTTGGTAATCGTGTAGGAGATGTTGGTTATGCAATTCAGAAATATTGTGAAGATCATGGCTATGGCGTGGTAAGAGAATTAGTTGGTCATGGTTTAGGAAGAAAAATGCATGAAGACCCAGAAATGCCAAACTACGGAAAACGTGGTCGTGGAAAGAAATTTATTGAAGGTATGGTTGTAGCCATAGAGCCGATGATAAATATGGGAACACAAAGAATCAGGCAGCATCGAGATGGTTGGACAATAACTACTTTAGATAATAAACCAAGTGCACATTTTGAGCATGACGTAGCTATAGTTGATGGAAAACCAGAGTTACTTTCAACATTTGCTTATATCTACCAAGCACTAGGAATAGAAAGTAATGAAGAGGATGAATTTCGTAAGAAAGCATTAGTGCTTTAAAATGAAGCGCCTTTTTAAACTTATCCTAAACACCATTCCAAGGCCATTACTTATTAGATTAAGTTATGTGGCAAAACCTGTTTTAGAATTATTTTTAAAAGGAAACACGTTTAAAGATCCTATAGACGGAAAAGGCTTTAGAAGCTTTTTACCCTATGGCTATGGCAAACAAAGAAACAATGTTCTTTCTCCTTCTACCTTAAGTTTGGAAAGACATAGGTTGTTGTGGTTATATTTAAAAAACGACACAGATTTCTTTACTAAAAATCTAAAAGTCCTTCATTTTGCGCCTGAACAAGCTTTTTATAAACGCTTTAGAAAGCTTAAAAACTTGGAATACGTTACAACTGACCTAAATTCTCCATTAGCAGATGTAAAAGCAGATATTTGTGACCTTCCTTTTACGGACAATGAGTTTGACGTAATTCTGTGTAACCATGTTTTAGAACATATTCCGGACGACACAAAAGCCATGAAGGAATTATACAGAATACTAAAACCAGGAGGTTATGGTGTGTTTCAAATTCCTCAGGACTTAAGTAGAGAAAAAACTTTTGAAGACAATAGTATAACAGATAAAAAAGAACGTGCTAAAATTTTTGGACAATACGACCATGTAAGAATTTATGGTCGTGATTACTTTGATAAACTTCGAGATATTGGCTTTAAAGTTGAAGAAGTAGATTACACTTCAAAACTTTCTGAAAATGAAATAACGAAATATTGCCTTGCTAATGGAGAAATTATTCCGGTGGTATATAAATAATATTTCGGTTGGAAATAATTAATTTTCAGGAAACCCATTTAAAGCCAAGGTTTCGAACTCCTTTTTGTCATTTTCAAAAATCAAAAATACTTTTAGCTCTGGATGTGTCTTTAAAAACTCTTTAATTTTCTCAATTCCCATAGCCTTAAAAGCTGTTGCATAAGCATCCGCTGTCATACAATCCTTAGCTATTACAGAAATACTTAATAAATTGGTTTTACT
>NZ_DATGNR010000058.1:0-12436 GCF_035306605.1 Xanthomarina sp.
TGGGATGCTCTTGGCGAAGACATTAAAGTTGGAGACAAAGTAAAAGGAAAAGTGGTTGTAATTGCAGATTACGGTGCATTTATTGAAGTAGCTGAAGGAGTTGAAGGACTAATTCACGTTTCTGAAATGTCTTGGTCTACACACTTACGTTCTGCTCAAGATTTCGTAAAAGTAGGAGATGAAGTTGAAGCTCAAATTTTAACTTTAGATAGAGAAGATCGTAAAATGTCTCTTGGAATTAAGCAATTAACTCCAGATCCATGGACTGATATTACTTCTAAATACCCTGTAGGTTCTAACCACAACGGTATTGTTCGTAACTTTACAAACTTTGGTGTTTTTGTTGAATTAGAAGAAGGTATTGACGGATTAATTTACATCTCTGATTTATCTTGGACTAAGAAAATTAAACATCCAAGTGAATTCTGTAACGTAGGTGATACTTTAGACGTAGTAGTTCTAGAATTAGATGTAGAAGGACGTAAATTAAGTTTAGGTCATAAACAAACTACTGATAATCCTTGGGATAAATACGAAACTGAATTCGCTTTAGGTACAGTTCATACAGCAGAAATTGCTGATGTTGTAGATAAAGGTGCAACTATTGAATTTAACGAAGATATCGTTGCTTTCGTTCCTGCACGTCACCTTGAACAAGAAGACGGAAAGAAACTAGGTAAAGGAGATTCTGCTGAATTCAAAATTATTGAATTTAATAAAGAGTTTAAACGTGTAGTTGCTTCTCATACTGCTATTTTTAGAGAAGAGGAAGCTGCAAACGTTAAAGCGGCTGTTAAGAAGCAAGAAGCTCAAGCAGCAGAAGCAAAACCAACTTTAGGTGATGCTAACGATGCTTTACAAGCTCTTAAAGATAAAATGGACGGAAAGAAGTAATTCTTAAAGTACATAAAATGATACACTAAGCATAGTCAAGGTGTTCCATTAAAAATCAAAGCCTTCAATTTATTTTGAAGGCTTTTTTTATGCTCGAATTTCACCCTACAAAAACAGAAATCTTACGAAATATCAATAAAACTTTTTGAATGCTATTTTGTGTTTCTATTTCTAATATTTTGCATTACCTTTGTTCACCAATTAAGTTGGGAATATATGAGTCAAAAAGTGTTACTTAATACCATAGAGGTAAACATCATTCTTCATAGACTGGCTTGTCAATTAATTGAAAAACATAAGGATTTTGAAAACACAGTTTTAATAGGAATTCAGCCAAGAGGTAAATTTCTAGCAGAACGATTAACTAAAATCCTAAAGGAAGACTACAGCATTAAAAATGTGAAATTAGGTCTTTTAGACATCACATTCTTTAGAGACGATTTCAGGAGAGGAGAAAAACCACTTGAAGCCAATACCACAGAAATAAACTTTTTAGTTGAAGATAAAAATATTGTTTTTATAGACGATGTTTTATATACAGGAAGAAGTATTCGTTCGGCATTAACGGCAATTCAATCTTTTGGAAGACCTAAAGAAATTGAACTTCTAACATTAATAGACAGGCGATTTAGTAGACATTTACCTATTCAACCAAATTATAGAGGCAGACAAGTGGATGCCATTAATAATGAAAGAGTAAAAGTAAATTGGGTTGAAAATGAAGGGGAAGACTCCGTTTATTTAATTGGAAATAAAGATGACTAGCGAAGAATTATTTTTAGCTGATAAGAAGTTATCTGAAAATTATGATGAAGTGATTATTTCATTTGGACTATTTAATAGTTTGGACCAAATACATCAACTAGATATGATGATGTTGGAAAATATCCCTGAAGAAATTGGCAGATACGGAGGACATGAAGTAAACTTAAATGATACCCAAGGTCAGCTTTTAGCCTTAGGCAGAAACGCTGAAGAACTATTTAAGGTTATGAAACCTATGTTGCTAAAATTTGATTTCTTAGACGATGCTATGGTATATCTCTGTTTCAAAAAGGAAGACGGATCTTTAAGTGAACTTGAGTTTAAGTTAAACCAAGTTGAATAATTAGTTTTATCACTTTAGTAGAAAACGATACATTTAAGTGATATTAGATATTAAGAATAGAAAATAAAACAAATAGGATGAGTGAATTAAGTGTCAACCACTTATTAGGAATAAAATATCTTGAAAAAAGAGATATCGAACTTATTTTTGAAACTGCCAATCATTTTAAAGAAGTGATTAACAGACCTATTAAAAAAGTACCTTCACTAAGAGATATAACTATCGCCAATTTATTTTTTGAAAATTCCACAAGGACTAAACTATCCTTTGAGTTGGCCGAAAAAAGACTCTCTGCAGATGTCATTAATTTTTCAGCTTCTCAATCTTCAGTAAAAAAAGGAGAAACTTTAATAGATACGGTTAATAATATCCTTTCTATGAAAGTAGATATGGTTGTTATGCGTCATCCAAATCCAGGAGCTAGTGTGTTTTTATCTCAACATGTTGGAGCAAGTATAATAAACGCTGGAGATGGAGCTCACGAGCATCCTACACAAGCATTGTTAGATTCTTATTCTATTAGAGAGCGATTAGGAGAAGTACAAGGGAAGAATATTGTAATTGTTGGAGATATTTTACATAGCCGTGTAGCGCTTTCAAATATATATGCACTAAAACTTCAAGGAGCCAATGTTATGGTTTGTGGACCTAAAACCTTGCTCCCAAAACATATAGAAAAATTAGGTGTAAAAGTTGAAACCAACTTACGTAAAGCATTAAATTGGTGCGATGTGGCAAACATGCTTCGTGTTCAAAATGAACGTATGGACATAAGTTATTTTCCTTCTACTAGGGAGTATACTCAGCAGTTTGGGGTGAATAAAGCCCTATTAGATTCTTTAGACAAAGAAATTACTATTATGCACCCAGGACCAATAAATAGAGGTGTGGAAATAACAAGTGATGTGGCCGATTCCAAACAGGCTATTATTTTAGATCAAGTTCAAAATGGTGTAGCTGTTAGGATGGCAGTAATTTATTTATTAGC
The DNA here is from genome assembly GCF_035306605.1 of Xanthomarina sp. Lineage (NCBI taxonomy): Bacteria > Pseudomonadati > Bacteroidota > Flavobacteriia > Flavobacteriales > Flavobacteriaceae > Xanthomarina > Xanthomarina sp. The sequence goes on from NZ_DATGNR010000058.1 coordinate 2,991, forward strand.
TTCAAAGATTAAACAATAAAACTATAAAACCATGATTATAGATAAAGAAGAGAATATTACCATTGTTACTCAGCAAAAAACATCTGTTATCGAATTAGTAAAAAAATTAGATGTGGTTTATAACCGTTATAAAAACGATAACATTATAGTATCTTTAACAAGTTTAGAGCCTATTCCATTGCAAGAGATTACTGAGTTTTTACAACTTTCAAATACTCATAGAAAATCCAAACAATCGTTTGTAATTGTTTCAGATAAAGTAAATCTAGACGAAATGCCAGACGAACTTGTTGTTGTTCCTACCATGCAAGAAGCACTTGATATTGTTGAAATGGAAGAAATGGAACGCGATTTAGGATTATAATCATTGTTAAGTTGTAGAGTTGTTTAATTGTTAATTTTATTATCTAAAACAACTCTACAGCTTTTCAACAAACACCAATAATGAAACTTACAATCTTAGGTTGCAATAGTGCAACGCCACGTATTAATTCCAACCCTACTGCACAAGTATTGGAAATTAATAATCACATTTTTTTGATAGATTGTGGTGAAGGAACCCAAGTTGAATTACGGAGGAATAAAGTGAAGTTTAACAGGATTAAACACATTTTTATTTCCCATTTACATGGCGATCATTATTTTGGGTTAATCGGGCTTATCTCTACCTTCAGATTATTAACAAGAGAAACCGAGTTACACATCTACTCTCCTAAGGGTTTAAAGGAATTAATAACACTTCACATGAAGTTATCTAGTTCCTGGACCAATTATCAACTTATATTTCATGAATTGACGTCAAAAGAATCTGAATTGATTTTTGAAGATGATAAAGTAGAAGTTTATACCATTCCTTTAGATCATAGAATTTATACAAATGGTTTTCTTTTTAAAGAAAAACCTGGTGAAAGAAAACTTGACGTTAATGCCGCTGTAGAAGCAGATATAGATGTAGCTTATTACAACAAGGTTAAACAAGGTTTTGATGTTGTAAATAATAAAGGGAAATTAATAAAAAATGAAACAGTAACTAGCGATCCAATTAAGCCTAAAAGCTATGCGTTTTGTAGCGATACAGCGTATAATGAAGAGATAGTGCCTATAATTAAGAATACTACGGTACTGTATCACGAATCTACATTTCTAGAAAAGCATGAACAATTAACAGTTCCTACCAAACACAGCACTGCAAAACAAGCAGCAAGTATAGCTAAAAAGGCAGGAGTAGGCACGTTAATTTTAGGGCATTATTCTACCCGTTACGATGATTTAAATGAATTTAAAACTGAAGCTCAATCTGTTTTTCCAAAGGTTGAGCTAGCACAAGACGGTAAGAAATTCGAGTTTTAATTGAATTCTTTTAAACCTAAAATCCACTCAATACCTTCATCCAAATTTGTACAACGTTTTACGCTTTTCTTTGAAAAGTGTTTTTCCATTGTGGCATTTTTATAGCTTAACTCGTTATAAGTTACCAAAGCACTGGCAATAATAAAGTTGTATTCATTATAAAATTCTATCCATAATTGAGGTTCTATGGAGTAAGAATTAATTTTATTTGAGAGGAAAGCAACCTTGAAATCATCGCCGTAATGTTCTGCTATTGCAGAAATAACCATTTCAATTTTATCCCAACTGAAATGAACTCCTTCGTTAACTTCTGAAATAATAAAATTATCTAAAAAGAAAAAGTTGCCGAAAGAAAACTCTATTTTTGAGTTTCTAAGGAGTTTAAAATATTTACTATTTTCAAATTTCATAAGACAAACAAAAAAGATGAATTTAGATATAATTGTTTGTTTAAAAAAGTATTTAAATAAAAAAGTCTAACAAAAAATGTTATGGACACAGACCTAGGGGATTACAGAAGATCCTACGAAAAAAACGAGCTATTAATTAAGGACACACCAGAAAATCCTATGGAATTATTTCAAAAATGGTTTTTTGAGGTGGATAAATATTTTCCAGAGGTTGAAACAAATGCTATGACACTCTCAACTATAGGATTAGACGGATATCCAAAGGGAAGAGTGGTTTTATTAAAGAAGTATACCTACGAAGGTTTTGTTTTTTTTACTAATTATAATAGCGAAAAAGGCAAGGCAATTTTAAATAATCCAAGTGTGTGTTTATCTTTTTTTTGGCATGGTGCAGAAAGACAAGTCATAATTAAAGGTAAAGCTAGAAAGATTGCTGATAACTTAAGCGACGGTTATTTTGAGTCTAGGCCTCGAGGAAGTCAATTGGGTGCTCTTGTTTCCAACCAAAGTGAAATTGTAGAGAGTAGAGCGTACTTAGAAAAGGAATTGGCAGCCTTAGAAAAAGAATATGAAGGTAAAGAAATTCCAAGACCAAACTTTTGGGGAGGTTTTATTGTGGAACCTGTAGAAATAGAGTTTTGGCAAGGAAGACCCAATAGATTACATGATAGAATTAGATATATTTTGAACTCAGATTACGATTGGGTAAAAAATCGACTATCTCCATAATTTTACGGTGAAATACAATGTTTTTATAAATTAAAATGTATTTCATCGATAAAAGTCATAAAAAACCGACAAAATACATGTAGTTTGTCGATTTTAACATTTTATTAACAGTTGTTGTCGTAGAGGGATTTATATTTGAAATACCAAATCTAAATTACCTATTTATGAAGACGATTACTTATCTACCAATTATGGTATTGATTGTTATGTTATCATTCTCTTGCTCAACAGATAACTTAGACGAATCAGTAAGCAACCCAGAGACTAATTTAGTAGTACCAGAAACAAAACCTATTGAAATAGAAATTCTTGATTTGATTAACGAGCATCGATTAAGCTTAGGTTTAAATGCTCTTGAAAGTATGTCAATAATTAAATCTCAAGCTTATAGTCATACAGATTATATGATTGAAAAAGATAATGTCTCTCACGACAATTTTTTCTCACGTAAAAATTATTTAGTTAATAATGCTGGTGCTAATATAGTTTCAGAAAATGTAGCCTATGGTTACACAAGAGCTGAATCTTTAGTTAATGCATGGTTGGCTAGTCCTGGACATAAAGAGAATATAGAAGGTGATTTTACCAATTTTGATATTTCCGCAGAACAAAATAGCCAAGGTAAATGGTACTATACAAATATTTTTGTTAAAAAATAAACTTAATGGATTGCGAAATTTAATATGTAAGCTATATTATTTTTTTAATTAATAGATTGTCAAAATCTAATTAATTGCAATTAAAAAACCATTTTTCCCATTACTTCTTTATTGATTTAGTAGGAGAGTGGTTTTTGTTTTTATTAGATATATTAACAAAATACGTTCATGATGTAAACTTGTATTCGTTATTAATTTTTAATTTAAAAGCCACTCATTTAGAGTGGCTTTTGGGTAATAAGCTTTTTGTTAGGAAGGTTGTAATATGTAAGCTATAAATATTAAAAATATTCCAACTTATTACCGGATAATCTTAAAATAACTAAATAGCATCTTATTCATTTATTTTAATAGCTTTAGATTATTCTTCAATATCCGAAATTATAATAAATTTCGAACGTCTATTTTCTTGATGTTCTTCTTCTGTACATTTTACTCCATTAGAACACTTGTTAACTAGTTGGCTTTCTCCATAGCCTATAGCACTTTCAATTCTGTGTTTAGCAATATTTCTAGAGTATAGATACTCTCTTGTAGATTTAGCTCTTCTATCTGAAAGTTTCATGTTGTAGCTATCAGAGCCACGACTATCTGTATGTGATTCAATCTTGATAACCATATTTGGATGTTCTCTCATAACTGATACAATGTTTTCTAGCTCGTAGGCTGCATCAGGTCTAATATCCCATTTGTCAAAGTTGAAGAAAATAGGGTTAATTACAATTTCGTTATAGTTAATTAATGGGATTAATGATAAGTCACCATTATGTACTTTGTCTGGTTCATTTGTTGTTTTCAGAGTAATTAAAGCATCTTTATAATCTGGTTTGCTTCCAAGTATTTTATATGTCTGATCACAATCAAGGTTGAAGGCATATTGACCCAATTCGTCAGTAGTGACTTCTTCAATAATTTTACCAGATTCATCTATAAGTTGTACGGTTGTTAGAGGGAGGGGTTCTAAAGTTTTACTGTTTCTAGCAATACCTTCAACTTTCTGTTTACATTCATAAATGTTAAATTGATAAATGTCGTCGCTACCTATCCCATCATGTCTGTTAGATGAAAAGTATCCTTCCTTGGTATCTGAATTAATAAAGAAAGCAAAATCATCGTATCCACTGTTATAGGGTGCACCTAAATTTATGGCTTCCGCATTTTCATCTTTTATATAATCCGATTTGAAGATATCTAATAAGCCAAGGTTTAAAAAACCATCGGAAGAAAAATAAAGCGTACTGTCTTTTGCTACAAACGGAAAACCTTCACGACCTTCTGTATTAATTTTTGATCCTAAATTTTTAACTTCGCCATAGGTTCCATCACTATTTATTGCTACTTTATATAGGTCTGTTTGACCGTATCCACCTTCACGATCTGAGGTAAAAAATAACGTTTTATTATCAGGGCTTAAAGCAGGGTGATAAGTAGAAAAAGAGTCGTTATTGAATGGTAATTCTGTAATGTTAGACCAAGTACTATCCACTAAAGTAGCTTTGTAGATTTTTAACTGAACAGTTCCTTCCTTATCCATTTTAGCTCTATTTCTTTTTCCAACGTTCATTCTTGAAAAATACATCGTGCTGCCATCGTTTGTTAAAACCGCATCTGCTGTATGTACATCCTTTCTATGAGCTCCATCAAAATTTATTTTTTTAATATCTGAAATTTCCTGTGCCCCATCTTTTGTAGAGATAGTTCCTTGGTAAAGGTCTAAATAAGGCTCGTTATTCCATTTATAAATTTTATTGTTAGTATTTCTAGAAGAAGCAAAGTAAATAGTGTTTTCATGAATAAAACCTCCGTAATCTGAATAGTTCGAGTTTATAGGAAGATTATTCACAGTAACTAAAGTGCCTTTAGTAGAAGCTAATTTTTCATATAAATGCAAATTGTTTGAATCGGCTTTTTCAGATCTACTATCATTGTTTTGCTTAGATTTGAATGTCGTCAACCAAGTATCCGCAACTTCATAGTTTCCTAAGCTACGTTGTGTTTGAATGTACTTATAGATGTATTCAGGTTCAACATCCGAATATTTTTCAAGTGCTTTGCCATACCATATAGCTGCTTGTTCTGAATCGGAATTATTGTAATAACAATCACCTAATCTAGTTAGTATGTGTTTACTGTCCTTTCCTTTGTCTACAGCTTCTTTATATAATTCAGCAGCTTTTAAATAGGCATAGTTGTCAAAAAACTTGTCTGCCACTTTTTCTTGAGAAAAAATGAAAGCACTAGTTAATACGATTATTGTGAATATGACTCTTGTTTTCATACTGAAATGTTTTTAGAAGTATCTAGGTGATTTAATTCTTTTAGGTTTGAACAATTCGAACATAACTAAAATCTCATGTGTTCCCCCAGTATAGCTGTTAAGGTCTGATAATGGGTATTCGTAAGCGTAGCCAATTCGGAATTCTTTAGAAACTTGAAAGTCTACTAAGCCGGCTAGGGCAGAGGTGTTTTCGTCGATTCTATATCCTCCTCCAAGCCAAAGTTTTTCGTAGAACAAGAAGTTAGCTGTTAAATCAAAGGAAATAGGTGCTCCATTGGTGGCTTTTACTAAAAATGCAGGTTTTAATTTGGTGTTTTCGCTAAGTGTGAAAACATAACCTCCAGTAAAATAATAACTAACACGCTCTAAAGCTGCAATGTCTTGATTGTTTTTTCCTTTAGTGTAATCTGTATTTAGAATTCTTGGTGCAGAAAGCCCTAAATACCACATTTGAGAATGCCAATATAAACCCGCTCCAATGTTTGGACTCCAGCGGTCTTCAACACCATAAATGTTTGGATCTTGCCCGCTAGGATCTATTGCGTTTCTATCTAAACTATAACCTGTTAAACCACCTTTTAAGCCGAAGGAAAGTTTCGTGTTTTCCCCTGTTTGAACGGTGTACGAGAAGTCTCCATATAAATAAGAAAATCGTTCGTCTCCAAGTTTGTCGTTAATAAAGGATAGTCCCAATCCAATTTTTTCATTCCTTAAAGGTGAATTAACAGATAAGGTTTGAGTAATTGGTCCACCATCGAATCCAACCCATTGGCTTCTATGTAAGCCAACTACACTTAAAGTTTCTCTACTTCCAGCATATGCCGGATTTATAGAAATGGTGTTATACATGTATTGGGTAAACTGTGGCATTTGTTGAGCAATTCCAACTGTACTGCTCAATATTGCCAATGTAACTATATAATGTTTAATAGATTTCATAGGTTATAGTTTTATTTGGTTCCTACGTAGATGTATCCTGTGAAAGGTTTTAATCCACTATTTTTTAAAGTTAGAATATAATAGTATGTTCCGTTTGGTACTTTATCTGCATTTCCAACAGATCCTTTAGAAGTTGTACCATTCCAATCGTTTTTGTAGTCGCCTGATTCATATATCATTGCACCCCAACGGTTGAATATTTTAACATCCATTACAAATCCACAAGATTCAACTCCAGTTACTTCAAAGTATTCGTTCCATTGGTCTCCGTTTGGAGTAACTGCTTTAGAAATGACAACAGCTTCTGTACCACAATCTAAAACAACGCAATCGTCATTTATATTTAGGGTTACTTCTGTTGTAATTAAACAGCCATTGTCAGCTACTGTATAATTAAATACATAGTTTCCAAGTTCTACTGTTAGAGGATCAAAATACTGACCATTTAAAGTTGCATTTCCTGATACCACCATCCAAGTACCTGTGGTGTCTGAACCTTGGTAGTAATCGAATAGGTCAATTACTCCATCTTCAGTACATCTACTGTCATTTTCTAAAAGAACAGTATCAGTCATGTTTACATAAACAATTTGAGAAGCAGTTCCAATATTACCACAGCTGTCACTAAATTCCCATGTCCAGATGATTTCGTAATCATTATTAGTTCCGTCAAATGAATTGTCTTCGTTAAAATGAGTTATTGTTATTTCATTTGAACAATCCTCAAAAACTAAGGTTGGAATCTCTGGGATAACATCACAACTTACTGTAATATCAGAAAGGTCGTTTGTTACTACAGGAGCGGTTGTATCACTTACAGTGATTGTTTGAGATACAGAAGAACTGTTATCACAAGCATCAGTGAATGTCCAAGTACGTGTAATTGTTACGTTACAAGGATCTGTGTTGTCAGTTACTTCCGAAACCACACCTTGAATTTCACCAGCACAGTTGTCCATAGCCATTAGTACTTCAGCAGCAGGAACTTCGTCCATACATTCTACAGTCATATCTGTAGGAGCAGCAGGTGCTTCAGGAGCAGTTGTATCACTTACAGTGATTGTTTGAGATACAGAAGAACTGTTATCACAAGCATCAGTGAATGTCCAAGTACGCGTAATTGTTACGTTACAAGGATCTGTATTGTCAGTTATTTCCGAAACCACACCTTGAATTTCACCAGCACAGTTGTCCATTGCCATTAGGACTTCTGCAGCAGGAACTTCGTCCATACATTCTACAGTCATATCTGCAGGAGCAGCAGGTGCTTCAGGAGCAGTTGTATCACTTACAGTGATTGTTTGAGATATAGAAGAACTATTATCACAAGCATCAGTGAATGTCCAAGTACGTGTAATTGTTACGTTACAAGGATCTGTGTTGTCAGTTACTTCCGAAACCACACCTTGAATTTCACCAGCACAGTTGTCCATAGCCATTAGTACTTCTGCAGTAGGAACTTCGTCCATACATTCTACAGTCATATCTGCAGGAGCAGCAGGCGCTTCAGGAGCGATGGTGTCAACGATAGTAAAAGTTGCTGTAGTTGTGCTAAAGTTTCCACAAGCATCCGTAGCAGTAAAAGTTACATTAGCGAATCCTGTTTCTCCACATCCATCTGAAAGACCACTGAAGTTGTTAGTCCAAACGATTGAAGAACAATCGTCAGTAGCTTCAGCTCCGCCATTGTTTTGCAACCAAGCTTCTAATTCACTAACATTTCCGTTTCCATCGCATTCTACAGATAATGGACTAGCTTCAGTAATGATAACTGGATTTATTGTATCAATAATTGAATAAGTAGCTGTAGTTGTAACTGTATTTCCACACTCATCTATCGCAGTAAAAGTAACAGATATTGGTTCAGAACAATTAGAGGCTGCTCCTCCATAATTATTTGTCCAAGTTACAATTGAACAGTTGTCTGAAATTTGTGCATAACCATGGTTGTCTAACCAATCTTGAATTTCTCCATTATTACCAGATCCATCACACTCTACGTTAATATTATTTGCTTCCGAAATAATAGTTAAAGGTTGTATACCGTTTACTGTAAAAGTTCTTTCTATTGTAAATGGATTACATAAATCCGTTACATTATAAGTAACCGTAGTCGTACCACCTTCGCATAATAGCGGAGCAGTAGGATTTCCGTAATCTCCTGTAGCATTACAACCACCAGTAACAGTAAAGCCTTGTAACCAGGTGTTGAAGGCTGCATCAACAGCTGCTTGATCAGCGTAATCACAAGCCTCAGAAGTCATTGCATCTGGAGCGTTAGCAACTACTGCTTCAGGAGCATTAATTGTAAATGTTCTTTCGATAGAGGTATCACCACATATATCAGAGATATTATAAGTAACCGTAGTCGTACCACCTTCGCACAATAATGGAGCAGTAGGATTTCCATAATCTCCTGTAGCATTACAACCACCAGTAACTGTGAATCCTTGTAACCAGGTGTTGAATGCTGCGTCAACAGCTGCTTGATCAGCGTAATCACAAGCCTCAGAAGTCATAGAGTCTGGTGCGTTTGTAACTACTGCTTCAGGAGCATTAATTGTAAATGTTCTTTCGATAGAGGTATCACCACAGATATCAGAGATATTATAAGTAACCGTAGTCGTACCACCTTCGCACAATAATGGAGCAGTAGGATTTCCATAATCTCCTGTAGCATTACAACCACTAGTAACTGTGAATCCTTGTAACCAGGTGTTGAATGCTGCATCAACAGCTGCTTGATCAGCGTAATCACAAGCTTCAGAAGTCATTGCATCTGGAGCGTTAGCAACTACTGCTTCAGGAGCATTAATTGTAAATGTTCTTTCGATAGAGGTATCTCCACAGATATCAGTAACATTATAAGTAACCGTAGTCGTACCACCTTCGCATAATAGCGGAGCAGTAGGATTTCCATAATCTCCTGTAGCATTACAACCACCAGTAACTGTGAATCCTTGTAACCAGGTGTTGAATGCTGCATCAACAGCTGCTTGATCAGCGTAATCACAAGCTTCAGAAGTCATTGCATCTGGAGCGTTAGCAACTACTGCTTCAGGAGCATTAATTGTAAATGTT
>NZ_DATGNR010000059.1:0-37238 GCF_035306605.1 Xanthomarina sp.
TTACACAGCGACGTCATTAAGCGAAGCAACCGATGTAAATGTATTGCATGAGTTAAAAGACGCATTAGATGCAGTAGGTGTTTATGAGTGGAGTGAGGTAGAGGATTTTAATATCAAGTTTTTCAACAAAGAAGATGCACAGGTTTTAAGTCCAATCATAGAAAGAGCTGCCGAACGGTTTATTAATGAATTAGAATTAGAAGATGATGATAAAGCCGACTTTAAGATCAAAGCAAAACAGTTTGTGAAAATCTATGGGCAAATGGCTTCGATTATGCCTTATGAAATATTGAATTGGGAAAAACTGTTTTGGTTCTTGAAATTCTTGATTCCAAAATTACCTATTCGTCCAGATGACGTTGACGGTTTAGATGAATTGTTAGAATCTGTCGATTTATCCACTTATGGTTTAGAGCGCGTAAAACTAAACCAAACCATTGGATTAGATGATTCAGAAACAGAAGTAGATCCTCAAAACCCAAATCCTAGAGGAGCACATGGTGAAGATGAGGAAAAAGATCCATTAGATTTGATTATCAATAGCTTTAACGAGCGTTGGTTTCAAGGTTGGGAAGCTACACCAGACGACCAACGTGTAAAGTTCATTAGTTTAACAAAGTCTATTCAAGCACATCCAGATTTTCAATCAAAAGTAGCAGAGAACAGTGATGCACAAAACAAGGATTTAGCTTTTAAAAAGATCTTAGATGATGTCATGTCCAAACAACGCAAGCAAGAATTAGACTTATATCGCTTATACGCCAAGGATGAAGCCTTTTATCAAGCGTTTTTTGATACCATGAAGCGGATGGCAAGTGTTCAAGGCTTATGAGTTAAAAAAAATACTTTTATCCGAACTTAGCTAAACCTTACTTAAAATAAAAGATTCACAATCGTCGAAGAAAAAGGCAGGAGTGTGAGTTGATGACATTAATGAAGATTTGAATAATACCGACCACGATATACAGATTATAAAAGCATCACTTTTAAAACGTAAACTAAAGGCCGTCTCTGATACTTTAGATGATAATAATGCCATCAGATTACACCGTGCAATAAGTTGGGTCAAATGTGCCGAAGAACAAGCCGATAATCCAGATTTAAAATTTATAACACTGTGGATTGCCTTTAATGCCTGTTATGCCGATAATGATGCGCATGAGCACGAGCTGTCAGAAAAGAAACGGTTTAGAGACTTTATTGCAAAGCTGGTCAATTACGATGTAGAAGAAAGATTCTTTAAAATTTTATGGTATAAGTTTCCAGGCCCTGTAAGATTGTTAATTGATAATAAATATGCATACAAGCAATTTTGGGACGCACAACGTGGAGATTCAATAGATTGGGAGTCACGTTTTAAACAATCTCAAATAGATTCAAGAAATTATTTAGCACACCAACAGGTGTCTAAACTATTGGAGTTAGTTTTGGATAGATTATATACAGTTCGAAACCAATTAATTCACGGTGGTGCAACCTATCAAAGCAAACTGAATCGCTCTCAAGTTAAAGATGCGAGTCAAATCCTAGAATTTCTATTACCCATTATCATAGATGTCATGATAAGCAATGGAGGAGAGGACTGGGGTATCATAAATTATCCGGTGATTGATTAGTACGGATTGTTTTAATCTTAAATCTTTAATTCAAAGAGGAGAAGGAGAATATTTGTAAAAACAAATTGATAAAACAACCATAGCTTCTAGATTAATCCCAAAATTTAATTCAAGAGGTAATGGAATGGCTGATCTATGGTGAGAATGGCAATCTAAAAAAAGCGATTTACCAATAAAGCTCAGTCGCAAAAAAAACAACTAAAAAACAGAAATATTTCACCAAAGCACTTTTATAAGGATCATTAATATTCAAACTCCTTGATTAAATTCACACTTCATCTAACAAAAAAAAATTATATGATAAAAATATATATATTAAGATTGGAAAATGATAAATATTATGTTGGTCAAACAGTAAACGTTAATGAAAGGATTAAGAGTCATACAAACGGAAAATTAGGGTCCGAATGGACAAAAACTAATAAACCGATTGAACTTGTTGAGGTAATTGAAACTAGATTTAAGGACGTGTCAGAAGCAATGTTTTTGGAAAACTCTATAACCATAGAATTGATGAAAAAAATCGGATGGAAAAATGTTAGAGGAGGTGATTATTGTACCCTTAATACAGAAAAATTACGATTCTTACTATGTAATAACTCTGATCTGGGAGATGAACTTTTACCAGTTCTGAACCCTAAAAGATTCAACTTGAATTATCACGGAGTATTTGTTTTTGTACTTAAATTAAAAATGGATAAATATTTTGTCGGAATTGCGAGGAATTTAAAACTTGGAATTTTAAAAGAATATAATAAGAAAGGCTCTAAATGGTGTGAAATGTACGAACCGACTGAATTAATTTCAGTCAAAAACATTTCAAATCATGATAAAGAAGAATATAGAAATTTAGTTAATAATGAAGTTATATCAATAATGAAAGAAACTAATTGGTGGAAAGTTAGAGGCGGAGATTATTTTGAGCCTAATGAAGTCAAGCATCGTAATAAAGTTCTACGTAATACTGATATTAAAATCGTATTATAAAACCTTGCCCAAGAAAAAACCAACCCCATGTCTCCCTTTAATTTCACACAACCCCATTCCAAGCTTAAATAGATGTTTAAGCTTTTTTTATTTTCTACTTGGTACAGCTTAAAACACTAACCTAACTGTGTACCCCCTGTGACAATCAAAACAACCTATCTTAAAAGCTTGTTTGAAACGCCTTTCAATCCCAATAGAGTAGAGGAGATTCCCCTCATCCCATATAATCCAACACCCGAACCGCTATGCCCATCTGTAAATCATAAACCTCCTGGTCGATGATCTCGTAATACCGCATACCAATCACTGCAACTCCAGAATACTGAGGGCTAACCACATCCTCCGGCACCAAATCAAAAGTAGAGGAAGGTGCATCAACCGCTAAAAAGCAAGTAGGAGACACTTCCAAAGCAGAGTTCAAACTATCAAAGTCAAAGTCTAAAACCCCTAAGGTAATGCCAATATGAGTGGCGGTCTTAGGCATTTTAAACAAACTAGGGTTGAAATTCTTAACCTGCAACTGCTGCGTGTTCCAGTTAAACCGAGAATGCATGTATAAATTCGACATCACCTCCTGATTGGGGATAAAATCAAACTGCTTAAGCATGCGTTTCCCTTTAGCCGTTTGCAACCCAAGTTTAACTTGTCGCGCTCCCCGTTCAGAAATCAAATCCAAACTCTTAAGCTTTGTAAACAAAGTCATCAACCTCGAGTGGATCTGCTTCCCCTTTAATCCTCCAAAAAAAGGAAGTAAAGCCCTTCGAAACTTGCCTTTAGTCCTACTACAATGCCCAAATTCCGTGGAATTATCCCGTACAGGTTTCATATTGTCCTGAGTTCGGATAGCCTCGCCATTAAAACCACCACCCGCCTTACGAACAAAGCCTTTCCCCTCCATAATAAAGAAATTCAAGTCTCCAATAGTGCCGCTAATCTTAAAGAGTCCTCGTTGTCTTGCCATAGTTCTTATGGTGTTGTATTAAATATACGCTAATATAGTATAAATCAGCAACATACGCAATAGGTATAGCGTATGTATAGCGTATGAACCCCCTACATACTCCGTAGTAACCCCGTATAAACAAGGTACATTTAACAAATCATAGTCATGCAAGTAATATAAAAAGGTCGTCAAGAGTCTAAGTCTAGTGCGTCGCTCAATCCCTCAGACTCTAATGAAATTCATAGTAAGAACGGATATATGCCAATAAAAAAGTCCAACAAACAAGTGTTGGACCCTGACTGTCTTATCTAAGTATATAATATCTAAACGAACCCTATAACCTTCCATAAACGCGACTAATAAAGTCACCGTTTAAAAAGGTTGTACCATCCAACTGACTTTGGAATACAACGCCTTTTGGCTGGGTTTCTAACAACCAGCTAATAGCTTGTACCAATGCCGCTGCCGTCGTGGTCTGAATAGCTCGTAGTTTGTGTTTACCAATAAGTTGAGGAAGCACGTGTTTAGCAACCTCCTGTCTGCGTAAAACCCCTTGAGAGTCTGTGCCTTCTACAGCAGCATAAATAACAATTTGATCGTCTTCTATATGCGGAATATCTCTTAGCATAATCTCTTGTAAACCAGAAATAGGATCTGTACCAGAACTTAAGCCTTTCAATTGCTCTTCTACCCAAGCATAATGTCCAGGATGTCTTAAGGTTTTATAATCTAATTGCTTCACTTTTCCGCTTAAAGCATCGGGTAAGTCGGCGGCACCTCCCGAGGTTAAATCTTCCTCATAGCTAATACCATCAATAATAATACGAGCCCTTTCCGAAAGCGCAGGCAGCGTAGTCTTTTTATAATCCCGAATAACAATACAGTCCTTTAAGTATTCCGTAGCAACCCCTATCGGACTCCAAGTAAATCCATAAAAATGAGGGGAGATAGCATGATTGGTCAGCGCACCAACTTTAAATTCTAAAGTGTCAACCTGTTCAACCTCATAGTGCTTACAAAACCTTTGAAACAAATAATGAGCCAATACATCAATATAGCCAGGGGCTAACCCAGTTTGTAATACAAACCCTGTTTGGGCACCTTGGGCGATATCGATAATCTCATTGGTTTCCGCCACATATTCTGTAAGATTGGCATAATACAGCTGATGAGTTTTAGCCATACGAGCCATAGTAGGAGCTAAACTACCAGGTAAGCAGTCGAGTAGGGCGTCACCTTGTTCAAAAATCCCCTCCATCTCTTTACTAATAACCTGGGCATCCAAGTGAAAGGGAATCACCTGACACGGTTTAGTGCTGCCATCCATAATCCACCGCGCAACGTTTTCGGCCTTATCAAGGAAGCGATCTCCTATGTAAATAGTAGGCGTAACAGAACTCCATTCTGCCAAAATAAGTCCAGCAGCTTCGGCAATACCACCGGCACCTGCTATAATAATGTGATAGTGTGTTTTCATAATAAACCATTCCAAATTCAGATATAACAAGATAATAAAAATAACGAAAAGCTCCTCGGTAACAGGGACTTACTTTTTAGGCAGAAATAGAGTCGAAAAAGGAGGGAGGGCGCTAAGGTGAAAAGAAAGCAAAAGTATAGGCATAAAAAAAAGTCCAATACCTTAGGTACTGGACTTTAATTTCGTAGCGAGATCGGGAATTGAACCCGAGACCTCCGGGTTATGAATCCGACGCTCTAACCGACTGAGCTACCTCGCCATAATTAATAAATCATCTTAAAATAATTATAAGATGCCTTTTTAACGGCTGCAAATATAAAAACAAATTTAAAGAGAGCAAACATAAGTGCTAATTATTATTTAATATTATTTGTTAAAGCACATAAGGACCATAATCTTAGTGCTTTAAAGAAGGGTGAATAATTAGTCAAAAATAAATCACAAGGAGTTTTTACATCGGGCGCCATTAAAAATCTCGCCCACCTAAGTTATTACAAGAATTTACAAGCGCATTTTTAGTAGATGGCAACCATGTATCTACTTAATAATTATTGTAGTATATTTAAACAGGATGATTTGTGTAAAACCAAAGCGTGTTTTTGTCGGGGTAAATTGTTGATTATTTTTAAAAAATGTTTTAAACTTATTAATTAATGTATATCTTGAGCGCTTATAATACAATGTTAAAATGGACGAAAAAATTAAATTTGAAATGGAGTTCCCTATTCAGGCTTCACCTCAATTACTTTACCAATATATATCTACTCCTTCGGGCTTATCAGAGTGGTTCGCAGAAAATGTAAACTCTCGTGGCGAGCTGTTTAAGTTCATTTGGGATGGTGTAGAAGAGCAAGCTAAACTTGTTAGTAAAAAAAGTGGGGAACGTATTAAGTTTAAATGGTTGGCTGATGAAGAACCATCGTACTATTTTGAAATTAAAATTCAAGTGGACGAAATTACCAAAGACGTGAGTATTATCGTTACAGATTTTTCTGAAGAAGATGAGGTGGAAGAAACAAAAATGCTTTGGGAAAATCAGATTTCAGATTTAAAACAGGTATTAGGTTCTGCTTAGTGGATTTTTACTTTATTAACTTATATTTGTCCCGAATTTATTTCGGGATTTTTTATGGTCAATTTTAACGGGAAACTTACAGATACAAATCAAATTATTTCAACAGCAAATAGAGGCTTTAATTATGGTGATGCACTTTTTGAAACAATAAAAGTGTCCCATGGTAAAATTCTATTTTGGGAAGACCACTACTTCAGGTTAATGGCATCCATGCGAATATTAAGAATGGAAATCCCAATGAATTTCACCATGGAATTTCTTCAAGAAGAGATTTTAAAACTCCTAACAGCTAATAACGGCTTAGAGCAAACCTACCGAGTAAAACTGTTTGTTAATAGAAAAGAAGGAGGCTTGTATTTGCCAGAAACCAATGATGTAGATTATTTAATTTCTGCCAAACCACTAGAATCGGACTTTTATTTGCTAAACGAAGAAACGTATGAAACCGATTTGTTTAAAGATTTCTACCTAGCTCCAGGCTTGCTGTCTACCTTAAAAACAAACAATAAAGTTTTACATGTGGTGGGAAGTATTTATGCAAAGGAAAATAGCTTGCAAAACTGCTTTCTTTTAAATACCAACAAACAAGTGGTTGAAGCTTTAAACGGGAACCTGTTTCTAGTAAAAGGGAATACCATTAAAACGCCACCGCTTTTAGATGGTTGCTTAAAAGGAATTATAAGAAAACAACTGATAGAAATTATAAAACAAATACCGGAGTATACGCTAGAAGAAGCATCTATTTCTCCTTTCGAAATACAAAAGGCAGACGAAATATTTATTACTAACGTCATTACCGGAATTCAACCGGTAACAAATTATAGAAAGAAAGCATTTACTAATGAAGTAGCAAAAAACTTACTTCAAAAACTAAATGTAAAGATAAGATTGGCAGTTTAATTGGCACTCGGATCTTCCGGAGCATTACACCAAATACTGTATTCTTCACCTAATTCTACCATTTTTTCCTTCCAGAAAAACTGATAGTCTTTTTCTATAATAGATTTTTCATAGATGTTTTCAGTAACCACCCACGAGTTGGTTTTTAACTCATCTTCTAATTGATCGGTTTCCCACCCAGAATAACCAAGGAAAAAACGAATGTTATTCTCGCTTAATTCATTGCGAGCAATGAGTTCGGCTACAGTGTCAAAATCGCCACCCCAATAAATTCCCATTGAAATTTCTATACTGTTAGGAATAAGTTCTGGTACTTTGTGGATGAAATATAAATTGTCTTGCTCTACGGGACCTCCATTGTAAATTCTAAACCTAGCTTTTATTTCCGGAATTAAATCTTGAATGGTGTAGTCTAATGGTTTATTTAAAATAAAGCCTATCGCGCCTTCTTCTGTGTGATCTGCCAGTAATACGATGGAGCGATTAAAAGAAGAATCTCCTATAATGGATGGTTCTGCTATTAACAAATCACCTTTTTTGGGTTTTATTGTAATCATAGCTTAAGAGGATTATAATTTAAATGTAATAAATATTTTTTTAACTACAAATAGATATAAAAAAAAAGCCTTCGAAACTTCGAAGGCTTAATTAAATTGTTAATGAGTAAATCTTAGTTTACTGCATTTGATAAATCTGATCCAGCTTTAAACTTAACAACGTTTTTAGCTTTAATCTGTATAGTTTTTCCTGTTTGAGGATTTCTTCCTTCTCTTGCAGCTCTTTTAGATACTGACCAAGATCCAAAACCAACTAAAGAAACTCTGTTACCTTTTTGTAACGCTCCTTCAATTTCAATTAACGCACATTCTAAAGCTTTTTTTGCAGCTGCTTTAGTAATTCCTGCGTGTTCTGCCATAGCATCGATTAAATCTGATTTGTTCATAATTTTAATTTTAATTATTAATAAATTGTTGGTTAAACATTCTTTTTTTGTTAAATCCATTACAAATTTATACGGATTCTTAAACCACGCAAGTAATGACGTGGGAAATCCGGCAGATTGTTAATAACTTTGCATAATTGTTAATAAAGCTAGTGCATTTCATCGGATATTTTGCAATATCAACAACTATAAGGGTTTAGAACGTTTTTGATGAGGCTGCAAATGAATATCCATTTAAAAGTGATTTGGCGTCCATTTTTCGCTTTCCAGGAAGCTTTAATTCTTTTAGATGTATAAAGCCTTCTTTTACTGCTACTTTAATTTCTTTTTTAGTAACTACTAAATCTCCAATGGCTAATTCATGGGGTTCTTTTTCTAGGTCTGAAGCATAGATTTTTACATCTAAGGTGTCTTCACCATTTTTTAAATAGGTCCAAGCAGCTGGATAAGGACTTAAACCACGAATCTTGTTGTATATATTGGTCATACTGTCTGTCCAATCTATTTTACAGTTGTCTCGGTTTAGTTTATTTGCCGTTTTAGGGCTTTCAGTTTTTGGCTGTGCTTGAGTGCTTACAGAGCCTTGTTTAATGAGATTTACGGTTTTTATAACCAAGTCACTTCCGGCATGCATGAGCTTATCATGTAATATACCAGCATCATCGGTAGGGGCTATGGCTACTTCTTCTTGAAGGATAATTTCACCGGTGTCAATCTTTTCATCTATAAAGAAGGTGGAAACACCCGTCTTTGTTTCACCATTAATTATGGCCCAATTTATAGGGGCAGCGCCTCGATAGTCTGGCAATAGGGAGGCATGCAGATTAAATGTACCATATGCCGGCAATTGCCAAACAACTTCAGGAAGCATTCTAAACGCTACTACTATTTGTAAATTGGCGTTTAAACTTTTTAGTTCTGCCAGAAACTCCTCGTTTTTTAAATTGGTAGGCTGCATAATATGTAGGCCTTGAGATTGGGCATAGACTTTTACAGCACTTTCATTTAATTTTCTTCCTCTTCCTGCGGGTTTGTCGGGAGCGGTTATCACACCAACAATTTGATATTCTTTTTCTACTAAGTCTTTTAAAATGGTTACTGCAAAATCCGGCGTTCCCATGAATACAATTCTTAAATCGCTCATATTTAATATAATTTGTAGGTGTTTTTATTGGTTATTCTAATAAATTCATGCTCTAATAGTAGCCTCAACACATTTTGTAAGTCTGTTTCTGAACAGGATACCTGCTCTAGTAATTCCCTGGAACTTAATTCACCAGAACTTAAAGCTTGCAATACTTTTATTTGAACTTGTTTTAAGTCCGACTTGTTTTGGGTTTTGTTCCTCTTGATACACACGGAACAAATTCCACATGCCTTCACTTTTTCTTCTCCAAAATAGGAGAGGAGTTGCACACTTTTACAGGTCTTATCGTTTTCTATATAGTTGATAACTGAATGGACTTGATGGTGCTTTAACTTGTTTTGTGCGTCAATATAATGTGAAATTCTATTAATAGCATTGTCGTCTTCACGTGGTTGTAAATAGGTTATTTCAGAATCGGTGGTCGAAAGACTTAATGTAATGATCTCATCTTTTTCCAATTGTTTTAAAGCTGAAAATACACGATCTTCAGAAACCGAAGCTTTTTCTGAAACTAATAAACTATTTATTTTTATATCGTTTTCAAAAATACCACCATAGGTTCTAAGTATGGTTTTAACAAGAACACTCAGTTCTGGATGGGTTTCTAAGTATGAAAAAAGAGCGGCATTGCTAATAATAAATTGAAGGCTTGTTTTTCTATTAAACTGCTTCGATAGGGTAATAATACTCGTTCTATCTAGTAACTGTAAGGTGTTATAAGTAATTAAGCTTGGCAGTTGATAGGTTTTACAAAAGGCATTGAAATTAAAATCGTAAACCTGGTTCTGACCTTCACCAAAGGAAATTTGAAAATAATTACTTAATTTTCTATAAATATGCTTGACGTCCTGAATACTTGGCAAGGATTCTAGAAACTGGCTTTTTACCGAAACCACATCGCTTTTATTTTTTAAAATAATAGCAAAAGCTTTGTTTCCGTTTCTTCCAGCTCTACCAGCTTCTTGAAAATAACTTTCTATGCTTTCAGGTAAATTAATGTGAATCACCGTTTTAACATCTGGTTTATCAATGCCCATTCCAAAGGCATTGGTAGCAACCATCACTTGTTTTTGGTTGTTAATCCACTGATTTTGGTTCGCTTCTTTTAGCTTATTGGATAAACCGCCATGATAGGTCGTAGCCGAAATTCCTTTCTTATTCAAAAACTCCGAAATCTCGATAGTCAATCGTCGACTCCTTACATATACTATAGAGGATTGTGGGTTTTTCTTTAAAATGGCTTCTAGTCGGTAATACTTATCGTCTTCATCAAAAGTCATATAAGCTAAATTCGACCTTTCAAAGGATTGTTTGAATATTTTGGGTTTAATAAAATCCAATTCTTCTACAATGTCCTGAACCACTTCGGCAGTGGCAGAGGCGGTTAGAGCAATGCAGTTTACCGTTGGCTTAATTTGTCTAAGAAGCTCAATGTTTTTATAAGCAGGTCTAAAATCATTCCCCCATTGCGAAATACAGTGCGCCTCATCTACAGCAATTAAATTCACAGGCATTTGCTTGATTCTATCTTGAACCAATTCCTGTTGTAAGCGCTCTGGAGATAAATAGAGAAACTTGTAATTGCCATAAATACAGTTGTCCAACAAGGTGTCTAGTTCATGATAGGGAATGCCACTGGTGATACTTAAGGCTTTAATTCCTTTTTGTTGTAAAGCGTTGACTTGATCCTTCATTAAAGCTATTAAAGGAGATACTACGATGCAAATTCCTTCCTTGGCTAAAGCAGGGATTTGAAAGCATAGCGATTTACCACCACCGGTTGGTAGTAAGGCAAACACATCTTCACCTTGTAAAACGGCTTCAATAATGTCTTCTTGAAGGGGTCTAAACGAGGTGAAATTCCAATAGCGCTCTAATATATTTATAGGATGCTGCATTACAGCTCATTTAACTTCTTTAACAGGTAATCTACTCTGTTTTCAACGGTGTCAAAAGGAATATCTATTAAGTTATATTGATATTTATGGTAGGTTTTAAGAAGTTGTTGGTGTATTTCTTGCGATTGCTCAAAGTTTTCATAGCGCTCACTATCACTAACAAAAATTTCCTGCCATGGTGCTAAAACAAATACTTGCGTGTATTTGCAACTATTACAGGCTTCAACAAAGTCTTCAGGGTAGCTTTCGTTGGCAAAATCCATATATGCCAAAACGTCGGGCACACCTCGATCTAAAAATACCAGGTCGTTTTCTAGTCGCAAAGCGGCTTCGTATTGCTTAACTCTGCCCTCCAATAGCCTTTGACTAAATAGAAATGGCTGACTTAGAAAAAGCTGTTCAACCCCTTCTTTCCTAGCTTCAAGAGTAACCTGTCTAGAAATTTCTTCTAAACAAGTGTAACCTCTCTTAGTTAATTCGTTAATTAAGGATGTTTTTCCGGTTCCTGGTCCCCCAGTTATGACGATTCTTTTTAAACTCAAAATTGGCAAGGTTTTGGCTGTAAAATTCGTGATTTAAATCTTAAATAAAAAATCATAAGGAAATAGTATCTTTACAAACTTCAAAAAATATAAAAAAAATGCTTATTTTATGTGAATGAAGTAAGGATGATAGAAAAAAGACCCTAAATAATAGAAATGAACGACAATAAAAAATCAGAGGAGTTTTACACCAAACTAAAATCGCAGCTTTATGAAAATACCTCATGGCCTGCAGAATATTTATACAAGTTTATAGTGAAGTCCAATTTAGAAGCTATAGCTAAGGTGGAGGCCATTTTTAACAATGTAGGTGCGGTGATACAAACCAAGGAATCTAAAAATGGAAATTATACCAGTATTTCCATTAGCGTTAAAATGAAGAACCCAGAGCAGGTGATTGAAAAATATAAAGAAGTAGGAGAAAAAGTGGAAGGCGTTATTAGTCTTTAATATTTTTTCGTACTTTGCGCGTGCATAATTAACTTCATGCAAAACTTAAAAACACCACAAATTTATTTTGATAGATAATTTAGAATATAACACGGAGCGTGAACATTTAATCATTCCTGAATATGGACGTCATATGCAGAAAATGATTACCTATGCTAAAACACGTGAAACTAAGGAAGAACGTAATAAAGTAGCCAAGGCTATCATCTCAGTAATGGGGAATCTACAACCACATTTGCGCGATGTGCCAGATTTTCAGCATAAACTTTGGGATCAATTGTTTATCATGGCAGACTTCGATATCGACGTGGATTCACCATACCCAAAACCTTCAAGAGAGGAATTGTATGCAAGTCCGCAACCACTAAAGTACCCACAAAATCATCCAAAATATAGATTCTACGGAAACAATATTAAAACAATGATCGATGTGGCTTGTACCTGGGAAGAAGGAGAACTAAAGGAAGCTTTGATTTACACCATTGCTAATCACATGAAAAAAAGTTTCTTAAACTGGAACAAAGATACCGTGGAAGATGAGGTTATTTTTGGTCATTTAAGAGAACTATCCGATGGTAAAATCAATCTTAAAAATGAGGATGAAGATTTAACAGATGCCTCAAGTTTAATGAGAAGTTCCAAAAAATACACGTCTTCACCTAAAAAAACACATCACAAAAAAAGCAATACAAACAGAACGAGAAAACGTTACTAACCTAAACGTATGGGAATATTTAAAATTGAAGGAGGTCACCAATTAAAAGGAAAAATACAACCTCAAGGCGCTAAAAACGAAGCTTTACAAATATTATGTGCAGTCTTGCTAACTCCCGAATTAGTAACTATTCACAATATTCCAGATATCGTTGATGTTAACAAACTAATAGAGTTACTAGTAAAACTAGGAGTGGAAGTTAATAAAATCGGTGCAGGGTCATACACGTTTAAAGCTAACAATGTTAATTTAGAATATCTAGAATCTGCCCAATTTAAAGAAGACGGAAAAGGATTAAGAGGTTCCATCATGATTGTAGGACCACTTTTAGCGCGTTTTGGTAAAGGATATATTCCTAAACCTGGAGGTGATAAAATTGGAAGAAGAAGATTAGACACGCATTTTGAAGGCTTTATTAATTTAGGAGCTAAATTTAGATACAATAGAGAAGAGTATTTTTATGGAGTAGAAGCCAAAAAACTGAAAGGAGCGTATATGCTTCTTGATGAAGCTTCGGTTACAGGAACAGCAAATATTGTGATGGCTGCTGTTTTAGCTGAAGGGACTACAACCATATATAACGCAGCCTGCGAACCATATTTACAACAACTTTGTAAAATGCTTAACCGCATGGGAGCAAAGATTAGTGGTATTGGTTCCAATATGTTAATAATTGAAGGTGTCGATTCATTAAAAGGAACAGACCATAGAATGCTTCCGGATATGATTGAAATTGGAAGCTGGATTGGTTTAGCGGCCATGACCAAAAGCGAATTGACCATTACCAATGTAAGTTGGGACGACTTAGGACAAATTCCAAACGTATTTAGAAAATTAGGAATTACAGTTGAACGTCAAGGCGATGATATTCACATTCCTGCGCATACAAATGGCTATGAAATTCAAAACTATATCGATGGTTCTATTTTAACCATTTCCGACGCTCCTTGGCCAGGATTTACACCAGATTTGCTAAGTATTATTTTAGTGGTGGCAACCCAAGCAAGAGGAAGTGTTTTAATACATCAAAAAATGTTTGAAAGCCGTTTGTTCTTTGTGGATAAATTAATCGATATGGGAGCTAAGATTATTCTTTGCGACCCGCATAGAGCAACTGTTATTGGTCACGATTTTAAATCGCAACTAAAAGCAACAACCATGTCTTCTCCAGATATTAGAGCAGGGGTAGCCTTATTAATTGCAGCATTATCTGCAAAGGGAACATCTACCATTCACAATATCGAGCAAATAGATAGAGGTTACGAAAATATAGACACGCGTTTACAAGCTATTGGTGCAAAAATTGAACGTTTAGAAGGGAAGTAATATACCTTCGATTTGCATGGCTTATGCATGAACAAATACCATTGGCTACTTATCTAAAAAGTAGCCAATGGTTTATAATAAGTCATCTAATAGACAAGAATAGGAGCATACCACGTAACCTGTTCAACTTGCCAAATAAATTAAAATGGGAGCATATCTCATTTTAGAAAAGTACCAGCCACATCTCATAAATAATGCGCAATGACTGAACGGAAGGTACCCCATGGTTTATCTTAATAAACGAAAAAATAGGGTAGTATTTTCCGATTTCATCTAAGTGCTAAGTAAGGAATAGGGGAATAGAATAGACTAAGCTATTCAAGACGATACTTTAAAACATTACCATGAAATTTAATATAAAAGATACATTTACTAAAGAATTACCTGCTGATCCGATATTGGAAAACTTCAGAAGACCGGTTCATGCTTGTTTTTCTTATGTAGAACCAAAAAAGACGAAACAACCAGCCTTAGTTCATGCGTCTCCTGAATTGGCTAAGGAGCTTGGAATCACTGACAACGATTTACAGTCTGAAGCCTTTCTAAAAATCTTTTCTGGAAACAGCATGGTTCCAAATACAAAACCTTACGCCATGTGTTACGGAGGGCATCAATTTGGAAATTGGGCAGGACAATTAGGTGATGGAAGGGCTATTAATTTGTTTGAAATGGAACACAATAACAAGCACTGGGCATTGCAGTTAAAAGGAGCAGGGGAAACTCCGTACTCTAGAAGTGCAGATGGCTTGGCTGTTTTACGTTCTTCCATTCGTGAGTATCTGTGTTCTGAAGCCATGTTTCATTTAAATGTTCCTACCACAAGAGCATTATCTATTTGTGAAACTGGCGACAGGGTTTTAAGAGATATTTTATATACCGGGCATCCAGAATATGAAAAAGGAGCAGTGGTTTGCCGAGTAGCACCTTCTTTTATACGCTTCGGAAGTTTTGAAATTTTATTGGCTAGAGAAGATGTTGAAACATTAAAATTACTTACAGATTATACCATCAAACACTACTTTCCTCATATAGAAAAGGGAACCAAGGAAGGCTATATTCAGTTTTTTCAAGAAGTTACAAACCGCACCTTGGACATGTTAATCTATTGGCAACGTGTGGGGTTTGTTCATGGCGTTATGAATACAGATAATATGTCCATTCTAGGCTTAACTATTGATTACGGTCCTTATGGTTGGCTTGAAGGATATGATGAGGGATGGACACCAAATACCACTGATAATAGGGATAAACGCTATAGATATGGCAACCAGGTTAATATAGGTCTTTGGAATCTTTACAGATTGGCAAGTTCATTATTCCCATTAATCGATGAGGCTGAACCTCTTGAAGCAATTCTTGAAGGCTATCGCACTGACTATAAGAAACTATACCTAAAGATGATGAAATCTAAAATCGGTATTTTTTCGGAGGAGGCGGAAGATGTTGTTCTCATTAATACTTTGGAGGAGAACTTGCAATTGACCGAAACAGACATGACTATTTTCTATAGAAATCTAAGTAAGATTGATAAGAACGCTGCAATAACAGATGATTTTTTAGCTCCGGAAATGGATGCCTTTTATGTGCCAGAAGCTATAAATGGTACGGTGAAGGAAGAATGGAAAGCTTGGTTTCAAGCTTATGTCTCTAGACTGCAACGCGAAGCCTTATCCAATGAGGATAGAAAAAATAAAATGAACTCCGTAAATCCAAAATACGTCCTTAGAAATTATATGGCTCAGTTAGCTATAGAGGCAGCGGATAAAGGAGATTACTCTGTGGTGGATGAACTGTACCAATTACTCTTGAATCCTTATGGAGAGCAAAAAGAATCCGAAAAATGGTTTGTAAAAAGACCAGAATGGGCTCGTAATAAAACAGGATGCTCCATGCTTTCTTGTAGTTCTTAAAATCAAAGGCTCTTTTAGTTTCAAGAGAATTAATTTACTCTAACTCAATGCTTCTTTGTAAACTCTTAAACAGCGTTCTCTAGCTTCTTTATGATCTACCATGGGCTGTGGATAGCTTAGTTCTTGAAAATCTGGAACCCATTTTTTAATATACTCTAGTTTTTTATCAAACTTATCTATTTGTGTCGTTGGATTAAATATTCTAAAATAGGGGGCAGCATCTACGCCACAACCAGCCACCCATTGCCAGTTACCTATGTTGCTTGCCATTTCATAATCGTGTAGTTTTTTGGCAAAATAGGCTTCGCCCCAACGCCAATCTATTAATAAGTGTTTGCATAAAAAGCTACCAACCAACATACGTACACGATTGTGCATAAATCCGGTTTCATTTAATTGACGCATGCCTGCATCTACTAGGGGGTAACCTGTTTTTCCTTCACACCAAAGTTGAAATTCCTTTTCGTTATTTCGCCATTTAATGTTGTCGTATTTGGGTTTAAAGCTGCGGTGTACGGTTTCTGGAAAATGCCATAAAATTTGCATAAAAAATTCTCTCCAAATTAACTCTTGCCAAAAAACCTCGTTGGTTTCAGCAATGGCTTTTTGCATAACAGTCCTAATACTAACTGTTCCAAATCGTAAGTGCGGCCCTAATTTAGAGCTGCTATCCTTGAAAGGAAAATTTCTTGTGGCTTCGTAGTTTTGAATTAAATCAGAGTCCACTTTAAAATCTGTAATGTCCTGACTTGAAGGGGAGAAGCCAAGATCTTTTAAACCGAGGTTTGGGGCGTCTAGTATCGGAAACAAATTATGGAGTATTTTTCTCGAAGGATAGGTTTCTAAGGTTTCAGAATTGAATTTGGCCTTCCACCTTTTCATATAGGGTGTATACACCAAATAAGGCTTGCCATCACTTTTTACAACTTCGTTTTTTTCAAAAATCACCTGGTCTTTAAAATCTTTAAATTGAATGTCACGACTAGTAAGAAAACGGGCTATTTCGGAATCTCTTTCCTGAGCATAGGGCTCGTAATCCCGATTTGTAAATACCGAGTTAATTTGGTATTGCGTGACTAAATTTTTAAAAATTTCCAAAGGTGTTCCATGATACAAACAGATGTCGCTTTCGTAATTGGACTGTAATTGGTCCTTTAAATTTTGAAGGGTTTTATAAATAAAACTGACTCGTGAATCATTTTTTGGGAGTTCGTCTAAAATAT
This sequence comes from Xanthomarina sp., assembly GCF_035306605.1. Taxonomy (NCBI): domain Bacteria; kingdom Pseudomonadati; phylum Bacteroidota; class Flavobacteriia; order Flavobacteriales; family Flavobacteriaceae; genus Xanthomarina; species Xanthomarina sp. The sequence goes on from NZ_DATGNR010000059.1 coordinate 17,153, forward strand.
TTGTGTCGAAAATAAAAATTGGTAGGACAGGATGCGGGCCTTTTAAGGCTTCAAATAAGCCAATATTGTCATCTAGACGTAAATCTCTACGAAACCAAAATAGGTTAATTGTTTGTGACATAGTTTATAACAAAAAAAAATCAGTTCTACGGGTAATTTAAATAATACTACAAAAAAAAATACACCAAACGATCGGCTTGGTGTATTTTTAATAGTTTTTATTACTGAATCAAATAAGGTTAGTAATAGGTTTAAAGTCTACCTTTTATTCTAAAACCTAATGTTTTAGGCTGTTAAAGGTCTTCCTTTTAGACGTTTTTCTACTTTTTGTTTCATGGCAGTAAGTCTTTTCATAATCTCCATGATTTTCTCGTCTTTCTTTGTTTTATATATTTCATTTAAACCAAGGATAAGCGATTTAGCTTCTCTTGAAATCTCAATGCGATCGCTTGTAGATAGAGATCTTAAACTTGTTTTTTCAAATTCTAAAGCTTTGTCTATAAGTTCCATAATTTTATTGTTTTAATAGTTTTTAATTTTAAATAAATAATGCCTTTAACAGGTTTTGTAATGAATGGGATTGTGTGATGAATACTTGTTTTTAATTCAATGCAATCCTTTTTCCATATGGAATATCATTAATTTTGTAATTCTGCAAGCGTCTAATTTCAATTCTTGAAGCTTAGACAAAATGAACAAATACAACCTGTTATTCTCTAATGGAGTAATAAAGCCATTATTTTCGGGGAATACAAATCTTTAACCAAATTTTGGCAATTAAACTATTTTTTAAGCACCTTTTTGAAAGGGAAATATGTTAAATTATTAAATCGAGTAAATAATGGAATATTTTAAAATAGTATAGCTAGGGGGAATTAAGGCGTATAAATCAAATAAATTAGGGTTCTAAATCTTTTTGGCAGATTTCTCAATCACTTGACGGTAAAATATGTAAAGGCTGAGTTTATAATATATAAACTCTCTTACTCAATATATCATTATAAAAATCAAAAGAACTAATAAATAATTGAACATTATTTATTGGTTGAAGCGTGTAAGTTGTTGGTTAATAAGCTGTTTCGATATTTAAACCACAGTTTTATCTATGATTTAAATGTTAAAAGCTGTATATTTGAGAGTGAAAAATCGTAGTAAATGTAAAAACTAACGGAATTATTGATAAAATGAATAAAGTATGAAAAGAAGATTTAATCTGTAACCTAAACATCAGTCATTTAGAGGGTTTTTACCAAATGCTTAAAAGTATTGATCACAAGTGTCTTGGGGAAGATTAGGTTTTTATTAACAAATCCTTCCCACTTAAGGGCTATTTTTGTATTATTAATATAATTATTTTAAAACTTAAAAAAATGAAAAAAATATTATTATTTATGGCTGTAGGAGCCTTATCGTTCCAAATGAATTCTCAGGTTACAACGCCACAATCTAGCCCATTAAGTAAAGTGGAGCAGAAGGTAGGTTTAACCGATTTCACACTTGAATATTCTCGTCCAGGAGTAAAAGGACGTACCGTTTTTGGAGATCTTGTCCCTTTCGATAAAGTTTGGAGAACAGGAGCAAACAAAAACAGCATCATAACGTTTACAGATAACGTAACTATTATGGGGCAACTTTTAAAAGCTGGATCTTATGCCGTTTATGCAAAACCAGGAAAAGAGGTTTGGGAAGTTATGTTTTACACAGAAACTGGAAACTGGGGCTTACCTGAAAAATGGGATGATTCTAAAGTAGCAGCTAGAGTAAATGCACAAGTACACCAAATGCCTTTTAATGTTGAAAACTTTACTATGGATATTAATCAAATTAGTAATTCTGGAGCAACTTTAGAAATTATATGGGAAAAAACCTATGTAGGAGTTCCTTTTACTGTGCCAACAGATGATAAAGTTTTAGCGTCTATTAACGATGCTTTAAACGGGACACCAAAAGCAAGCGATTATTACGCTGCAGCGGTATACTATTCTGAAGAAGGTAAAGATTTAAAACAAGCAAAAGAATGGATGGATAAAGCCATGACAATGATGGATGAGCCAATGTTCTACCAATTGAGACAACAGTCTTTAATTTACGCGAAAACGGGTGATATTAAAGGAGCTATCAAAATTGCTAAAAAATCCTTAGAAGCTTCAAAAGCGGCAGGAAATGACGATTATGTAAAAATGAATATGGACTCTCTTAAAGAATGGGAGAAATAATTAGTTTAAAATTAATAATAAAAAAAGCCTCACAATTTTATTTGTGAGGCTTTTTTTATTTTATAGGTTTTCTCTAAAAGATACCCTTGTTATTTACCTGGATTTAAAGAGGAATTTCTGAAGGATAAATGCGAGTAGAATGACAAGCACACAACCAAATAGGTTCAACCATAAATACGGCATCCAATCGAACCACCAACCAATAATTACAATAGCTTGAGTAATTAAAGCCGCAACGAAAACCGCATGGCCACGAACGTATTTAAAGAAAAAGGCCAACAAGAAAATTCCCAGTACATTTCCGTAGAAAATAGATCCTATAATATTTACTAACTGAATTAAATTATCGGCTAAATAAGCAATACTAGCAATAATTATGGCTAAAATTCCCCAACCAAACGTAAACCATTTTGTTGCTTTCAAATAATGGGTTTCATCCTTATCAGGAGCAATACTTCGTTTATATAAATCTAATGAAGTTGTAGAGGCCAATGCATTTAATTCGCTTGCTGTACTAGACATGGCTGCACTTAAAATAACAGCTAAAAGTAAACCAATTAAACCACGAGGTAAATTGTTTAATATAAAATGAATAAACACATAATCTTTGTCGTTGGTTTCAACACGCATAATTTTTTTATCAGCCGCATCTTGAATCAATACTTTTGCAGCTTCTCGGTTTACCCTGTCCGCCTCATTAGCTAAAGCAATTTCATTTGCAAATTTAGCATCTCCGGTAGCAACAAAATTATTTATGTGTTCTTGCTTACGATTGAAAATAGTTAGTTGTTCATTTTTCAATTCTTGATAGGCCCCCGAGAACTCTGAGTTCATAAGAACCTGTTCTGCGGCAGGATTAAAGTTTATTGGCGACTCGTTAAATTGATAAAAAACAAATACCATAACTCCTACCAATAAAATAAAGAACTGCATTGGTACCTTTAGTAAGCCGTTAAAAATTAAGCCCATTTGCATTTCCTTTACAGATTTTCCTGATAGATAACGTTGCACCTGACTTTGGTCTGTTCCAAAATAAGATAATGCCAAAAAGGTTCCACCAATTAAACCGCTCCAAACCGTATAGCGATTTTCCATATTAAAAGAAAAATCCAGGACATCCATTTTCCCACTTGCTCCAGCAATTTCTAAAGCTTTAGTAAAAGTGATGTTTTCAGGCAAATAGCTTATAATTAAGAAGAAAGCAATAAACATTCCTGTAAAAATGACCGCCATTTGGTGTTTTTGAGTCATGCTTACTGCTTTAGTTCCACCAGAAACGGTGTAAATAATTACTAAAAGCCCGATAACGACGTTTAAGTAAGTTAAGTTCCAACCTAAAACAGCAGAAAGGATGATGGCTGGTGCGTAAATGGTAATTCCAGCCGCCAATCCGCGTTGAATAAGAAATAAAATAGCAGTAAGACTTCTGGTTTTTAAATCGAAACGATTCTCCAGAAATTCATAAGCGGTATATACTTTAAGTCTGTGGTATAAAGGAATAAACACCATGCAAATAATAACCATGGCAATAGGAAGTCCAAAATAAAATTGTACAAAGCCCATACCTGAATGGAAGGCTTGTCCCGGTGTTGATAAAAATGTAATAGCACTGGCTTGTGTTGCCATTACCGATAAACCAATCGTCCACCATTTCGATTGATTTCCACCACGTACATAATCTTGAACGTTTTTACTTCCTCTAGTTTTCCAAGTTCCGTAGCCTACAATGGTAGCAAGTGTACCAATTAAAACAATCCAGTCTAAAGTTTGCATATTTAAAAAGCTTTGGAGATAAAGTAAAAAATAACAATGTAAACAGCATTCGCTATTAATACCAAGGTGTACATGTTATTCCATTTGTATTTTTTCATATGTTTTAATTTATAGACTTTTATGTTCAAAGATTAGCCATTGAAGTTTTAAGCCCGTTGAATTAAAGCTTATTTTTTTTCGCCCACCAAAACAGAGTCTTTCCCAATACTCAACATGTTGGCAAATAAGCGGTAGGCTCCGGGAACTCCCGCAGGAAACTCTCTAAAGAAACTTAGTCCTGTATAAATATAGTACCCTTTTCCATGTTGAGCCACTAATAAGCTACCTTTTTTAGCCGATTCGCCTTTGTCGTGCATAGATAAAATAGGAGTGAATTCTTTACCCCATGAATCTGGAAAATATAAGCCGCGTTCTTGTACCCAACCTTCAAAATCATTTTGAGTAATTTTATTAGGAGTGTTTAATAACGCGTGTTTAGGTTCTAGAAACTTAACATCGGAGTGTTCATCAGTCACCCGATCTTTAGATAATTTTAATTTGTATGGAGCTAAAGCATCTACCTTTAATTGGTGGTTTGTATTGTATTGAACAATCATATTTCCGCCATCATGAACAAAATTAAATAATTGTTGTTGTTTAAACTTTAAAGTTTCCAAAGTGTTGTAAGCTCTAATTCCAACTACAATAGCATCAAAATTACTTAAATTTTCAGGGCTAATATCTTCAGGTTTAAGTAGAGTTACTTTATATCCAATTTGTTGCAAACTTTCAGGAACCACATCTCCAGCGCCCACAATATAGCCAATGTTTTCTCCTTTTTTCTGAATGTCTAAACGTACAATTTTACTTTCAGAAGGAAGTAATACCGTTTGAAAAGGAATGTGTTCGTAATCTATTTCTATAAGTTCTTTGGAATAATGTTTTCCATTTACAGTCATGACTGGAATTAACTGACCTTCATGTTGAGTTTCTGGAGGAGTTACTCGAAATACATAGGTTTTTTCTTCTCCTTTATGTAAAATGTGAACTTCTTGTTTTTCTGGCGAAACGGTCCATCCTTTTGGATAATTTAAGCTTAGACTTCCTTGTAAGTTTTCACGTCCTGCTTTTACTATAACAGGAATGTCTTTGACTTGGCTTGTTTCGAAAATAATAACCTTTTCTGAGATCTTTACTGACGCTTCAGGAATAACTTCAAAGGGTTTGTAAACTTCTCCTTTTACGGGGTCGTTGGTTTTGTAAATAACAGGTTTTGTGAAGCTAATGGGTGTGTTGTCAAAAATTAATTTAAAAGTCACGGTAAAAACTCTTGGAGTTTCTGGCTTTCCTATTAAGGAGTCATCAGCAACCTGATACATGCCTAAAGTACCTTTTTCGGTAAGCCAATATGGAGTTGTAGGGGTTTGGTTGCTTGGAATTTCTAAAACTTCATCAAAATCGAATCTGTTGTTTTCTGTAAGTGCTAACTGTTTTGTGATAGTGGTTTGGTTACAGCTAATAGACTCTAATTTTATAGGATAGGCACTTCTGTTTATAGTTTCTATATGTAAGTTGACACGCTCGCCCGGAGTTGCTTGACTGCTTTCCGAAGCGGCTTCTAAATAGAGTCCCGCACAAGCGTAAATGATGTTTTTAATTTCCTCAGTTTTATAATTTCTCCAATGCTTATCTTCTAAGTTTTGGATGAGCTGATAGGCTCTTACTAACTGTGGAATACTAGCTGCAGGATTGGTGAAATCGTAATGAGCTTCAACTTGCTGTAAAATAGTTCCGATAGCTTCACCTCCTTTAACGCGATTCCAAGTGGTGTCAATTCCTTCAAAAAGATTGGTTTGATCTTTGGGCATGTCTCCTTTAATCAATTCAATGTATTCCTTGTCAGAACCACGAGTTCCGGTATTTCCAAATCCTTGAGATTTATGCTGACTTCTACTTAAAGCAGCTATTTCATTGTTGCTTAAACCATTTAAAGGGTAGAATGTACCTAAATCCAATTCTAACAATCCGGTTTTGTCTGCTTTTTCGTACTTCTCTTGGCTACCATAAAACCACCAAGATGTATTGAAAAATAATCGCTTTGGTTGCCACAGGCTAGTGTTTTTTAATTGGTTCGGATAAACCGATTTATTGTTTGAAATATCAAAAGCTTCGATGCTTAGCATAGCAGAGCTTGTGTGGTGTCCGTGTGTAGTACCAGGACTTCTGTGGTCAAACCTGTTAATGATAATATCTGGTTGAAATTGACGAATAGCCAAAACAACATCACTTAAAAGTGCTTCCTTATTCCATATTTCTAGGGTTTCGTCTGGGTGTTTAGAATAACCAAAATCGTTGGCACGAGTAAAAAGTTGTTCACCTCCATCAATTTGTCGGGCAGTAAGTAGCTCTTGAGTTCTAATAACGCCTAATAATTCACTTATTTCAGGTCCAATTAAGTTTTGACCGCCATCGCCTCGTGTTAAGGATAGGTAGGCTGTTCTTGCTTTTACTTGGTTAGACATATATGAAATAAGTCGAGTGTTTTCGTCGTCTGGATGTGCAGCTACGTAAAGAACAGAGCCTAAAAAGTTAAGTTTTTTAATGGACTCGTAAATCTCGGAAGCATTTGGTTTTTTTGGTGCTTGAGGATAAATATGTAAGCTTGAAAATAGTGCTATAATTATAACAAGTAATAATCTTTGCATAGTAGGTATTTTAGAAAGCAATAAATATAAAAAGAAAACCAGCAGGCTTGCCGGTTTTTATGTTTCTTTAACGTTTTACTCTTGTTTTGTTTATTTTCTTAAAAACTAAGAATCGAAAAAACTTAAAGCCATTTTTTCTTCTTGAAATAGTAAATCATGCCAATAAAAATCAATATCATGATTCCCCATAGGATGAAATAACTGTATTTATAATGTAGTTCAGGGATGTTATCGAAGTTCATACCATAAATTCCTGCAATAAAAGTTAACGGAATAAAAATGGTGGCTATGATGGTAAGAACCTTCATAACCTCATTCATTTTATTGCTAATGGTAGTCATATACATATCCATTAAACTCCAAATCATTTCCCTGTAAATTTCTATGGCGTCGGATAGTTGAATTACATGATCGTAAACATCTCGATAATACTGAATGGAGGTTGGTTTTATTAAAACATGTTCGTTTTTTTCTATGCGACTAATAATTTCACGAATAGGGAAAATGACACGTCGTGTTTTTAAAACTTCTTTCTTAAGACTTAAAACTTGCAGACTTAAATCGTCTTGTAGAATACCATTGAATAAAATTTCTTCTAAATCCTCAATTTTATTACCCATAGTTTCACTTACTATGTAGTAATGGTCTACAATGGCGTCAATTAGAGCATAGAGGAGGTAATCTGGTCCTAGAGTTCTAATTCTACCATTTTCTATACGTAATCGTTCTCTAACATTATCAAACACATCTCCTTCCATTTCTTGGAAAGTCAACACGTAATTTGAACCTAAAACCAAACTTATTTGTTCTGTTTTGATGTTTTCTTTATCATCGTAATAAAGCATTTTAAGTATGACGAAGATATAGTCGTCGTAAACATCAATTTTAGGTCTTTGAGAGGTGTTGGCAATATCTGCAATAATTAAAGGGTGCAGATTGTAGTGTTTCCCAATCTTTTCAATATCATGGATGTGGTTCAACCCATTTATATTTATCCAAGAATTGGACTTAGAATTTTTAAAACTAAAGGCTTCTTCAATAGAACTAAGCTCTAATTCGTCTATAAAATCAGAGTTGTAGTCAAAAGCATCTATAAAGAGCTTTTTTGTAGGGTTTTCGCCGGTATAAACTATAGAACCGGGAGACTGCTTAATGTGCTTTTTGTATTTATTGGTTCTCTTTTTCGGCATAAAGTATATATAATACTATAAATATATGAATAATTTATATAGCATCGGAGCCTTCTTCTATTGCATCCTTTTTAATAAGTGTTACTGCTTTTTGCAACATTAAGTTATTCGGATAGGTTACCAAGTTTCCGTTATCCAACCTTAAATGAAGCTGAAAAGCCCTAATGTCTTCAATAATGCCTTCTAAAGGAGAGTCCTTGTCGTGAATTTCAATTTTATCACCTACTTTATATGGAAAGGAAAAAAACATGATAACCCCAGAGGTGATATTGCTTAAAATAGACCAAATAGCAAATAAGGCAATTCCAATAACTGCAAATACAGAAGAAAATACCAGGGCTAAATCTTTTAATTGAGCTCCGAAAATAAAGGTTTCAATTAAAAGGGCAAGTAAAACCAAGGTAACCGTTACATATCTGCTTATTAAAGTGATTCGTGCATCATTTATTCCGGTTTTCTTGCCTAACTTATAGATGAGTTTTTTAGCGATAACTCTAATAATAAATAGAAATAGCAGAATAAATAAACTCGCTAAAATTTCGGTTTGATACGTTTGAAAGAATGTCATTTCCATAATTAAATTAATGAGCAAAGATAGAACAGAATTAAAGAATTAGTCGGGTCCTTAAGTTATATTTAAGAAGAAACCAACGAGTTTAAAGCTTGATAAACAAGGTGGGTGGGCAGGCCTACTACATTAAAATATGAGCCTTCAATTTTGCTGATTCCTATTTGACCAATCCACTCCTGAATGCCGTATGCTCCGGCTTTGTCGAACGGTTTAAAGGTTTCTATGTAATGAGTTATTTCGGTGTTACTTAGCTCTTTAAAAGTAACCTTTGTAACAGCATGCACCGTTTTTTGAAGCGTGGTGGTTGTAAAACAAACAGAAGTAATAACTTCATGTGTTGCATCACTTAAAGATTTTATCATCTTAAAAGCATCCTCTTTGTCGATGGGTTTTCCAAGGGCTTGGTTGTTATGCCAAACAATGGTGTCGCTAGTTATAAGAATATCGTTATCTTTTAGTTCTTCTTTAAATGGAAGTGCTTTTAATTGAGCTAAATAATCACTGATTTCAAAATGCATTAATCTAGACGGGTATTCTTCATTTATAGATTTTATGCGCACTTCAAAATCCAATCCTAAATCGGCAAAAAATTGCTGTCTTCTAGGTGACCCCGAAGCTAAAATAAGATGGTGATTTTTTAGTTTTTCGTTTAACATTATCCTAGTAAAACAAATTGATAAAGCGCTAATGAAAACATACCAATTAGCATGACTAATTTAAGCAATTTACTAATAAACCGAAGTTCTTTTTTGGTTTCAGCATTAAAAGATTTAAGGCTAATATAAATGAGTGGTCCTAAAATAAATATTAGAAAATAGGTTACAACCAATAACTGAGAGTATAAAAAGGTAATGATATAAAAAACCACCCCAAACAATAGCATTATGGAAAGGACGAAAACTACTTTTATAGCTCTATTTCTACCAATAGCGATAGGTAAGGTATTAAAACCAGCTTTGTATTCGCCATCAACATCTTCTATGTCTTTAACTATTTCTCTAATAAGATTAATTACAAAGGCAAATATGGCGTAGTCTAGAATAATATTGAAAAAAGTAATTTGTGTCTCGCGGTTTTCTGGAGTTATGGCTGGTAGGATATCGAATAAACCAACAATAATAAGGCTGAGTGCTACTAAAAGAGATACAACAATGTTTCCAATTAATAGTAGTTGTTTTAAATAGGAGGCATAAACGTATAACAATGCCGAAATAATGACAAAAATGGCAAAGAAACCACTTTTACCAATTAAGTGTGACAGATAAAATCCAATACCAACACCAACAACATTAAAGATAATAAATAGGTTATTTGCCGTTTTTTCAGAAATGCTTTTTCCAACTATAACACGTTTTGGTCTGTTAACCAAATCAATTTCAATATCGTAAATATCGTTAATGATATATCCTGCGGCCGCAATGCACAGAGTTGCCAAAACCAATAATGTAAATCCAAATAAATTTAGTGTAACACTAAGGTTGGTAGCTTTTAAAAAAGGTTCTAAAAGCATGTATTTTATTAAAAATTGAACTAACGCAATTATGAGTAAGTTCTTGTAACGAATAAGATTTAAGAAATTCAAGAGTTTTAATTTGGTATTATAAAGTGATTAGTAATCTTTAATTAGGATTGTTTTTGCTTTAAATAAAATTGAAAAATTAATCGTATTTGGCATTAAAATTATCAAACCATTTTCCTTGTACTTTTAAAACTTGCTCAATAACATCTCTAACAGCTCCGTTACCACCATTTTTATGGGAAATATATTTAGAAATGGCTTTAATTTCAGGAACAGCGTCTTGTGGGCAACAAGGCAATCCTACTAATGTCATAACAGGATAATCTGGTAAATCATCACCCATAAACAAGACCTTTTTTAAATCTATTTGATGCCTTTCCAAAAACAGGTTTAATTGTTCAATTTTGTTATGTGCACCAAGAAAAATATCTTTTATTCCTAATCCTTCCAACCGATGTCTAACTCCTTCGTTGGTGCCTCCAGAAATAACACACACATTAAATCCTTTATCAACGGCAGTTTTTAAGGCATATCCGTCCTTAATATTCATAGTTCTTAGCATTTCGCCAGAAGTGGTTACCGTTATGGTTCCATCAGTTAACACACCATCTATATCAAAAATTAAGGTGTTAATCTGTTCTAGATATTCTTTGTAGCTTTTATTTTCCATGCGTATTTTTTATGGCATTAGTCATTAAATTATAAATAGCTTTATGCTCTTCACTTTCTAACAAGTTTAAATGTCTTTTTATAGTGTTTTTATCGTTGCGTTTTGCAGGACCTGTTTGTGCTAAATAAGGTGATAAATATTGAACCTTCTTAGCTGTTTCTAATATTAAAGGTTTTAAAACATCAAATTCCACGCCTTCAGATTCTGTTATTTCATGTGCAACACGATATAGTTGGTTGGTGAAATTATTTACAAATACGGCAGCCAAATGTAAGGCTTTTCTTTGGTCGCTATTTATTTTGTAATAGTCGCATCCTATGGCTTCAGCCAATGATTTTAAAAGTGGGTAATCTTTTTTGCCAATAGTTTCTATGCAAATAGGCACGTTTTTAAAATCAAGCTCAGCATCTTTAGAAAAAGTTTGTAAAGGGTAAAAAACACCTCGTCTATTTTTTTTGTCTAAATCATAAACACTAACACTTCCAGACGTGTGGACTACCAATCGGTCTGAAAAAGGTAAGGCTTCAGAAATTCCTGAAATAGCATCATCGCTTACAGCAATAATATATAAATCTACTTCTGTTAAGTCTGAAAGGTTGTCTGTAACCGAAACCTCATTTTGAAAAGAACTTATTTTACCAAGGTCTCTATTGTACCACTGCTTAACCGAAACAGTTTCGGTTTTTGAAAACACTCTAAATAAGTGTGTTGCAACATTTCCTGCGCCAAGTATACTAACTGAAATCATGGGTGTAAATTAAAGATATTTAAATAAAAACTTTATGATGTTTTAGAATTAATTTTTTACTTTTTTCCAACTGTTTTACAGCTCTAATAACTGTTTCTACACGTAAGCCTGTTAATTCTGAAATTTGTTGACGTGTTAATTTTACTTCAAATAAACCTTCAGTTTTAGAGGATTCTTTTAAATGGTGTAATAGGGTTAAAATGCGATGTTCTGGCGGATGAATAGACAGTTCCTTCATAATTTTTGCTTTATACAACATTCTATTGCAAATTAATTTCGTGAACTTTAAATGGATATCTGGTTGAGCCTTTAATAAGTTGAAAAACACTTTTTTTTCTAAAACATAAATTTCGCAATCAGTTAAACAGATAGCACTCGCGGGATAATCAAAAGCTCCAAATAAGGGAGGTTCACCAAAAGAAGCGTTTTTTTCAAAAAAACCTTGTGTAAACTCTTTTCCTTCTTCGGTAAGGTTAAACATTTTGATTTTTCCAGACTTTAGCTGATAGTAATACTTAGGCTTCTCAGTTTCATTAAAAATTATCTCGTCTTTGTGGTAGGTTTTTATAAACGGATTATATGTGTTTAATAAGTCAATAGGTATCATTTGTGTATGATTTGAATCATAAAATAACAAAGATAAGTTATTGAACTTTGTAAGGAGAATATTAAACACTAAGAAATGAATATTTTAAACCAGTACCGTCACGACTTTAAAAAAAATTATATTTTATACATTCCTTTAACTATTATTTTACAAAGTTGTTTAGGCTCTATTGCAGCCATGTTTATTTTAAAAAATAGTATTACAGGAACATTCCATTTTTTTGAACTAACTTTATGTGTTGTATTTGCTATGGGCTATAATGCCGTTGTTTATGCACAATTAAAAAACAATATTATATTTAATTTTTTAGTTGCCACTCTATTAGTGGAAATAGCGCTTATAATAATTAATGTAATTCGACTATTTTAAATTTAAGAATGATAAAAGAAGATATAGCGACTCGTGAAGATGTCTATTTATTAGTCTCGGCTTTTTATTCCAAAATTAGAAAAGACCCATTTTTAGGGCCTTTTTTTAATCGTGTAATTAAAGACTGGGAAGAACATATAGTGAAATTAACTACCTTTTGGGAAACCAGTTTGTTTACAACCCGACGTTTGGAAAATAAATATTATGGGAATCCTTTAGCTGTTCATGTTGGGGTAGATCAAGATAATAATCAAAGCATAACCCCAGAACACTTTGGTAAATGGTTGAGTTTGTGGATTGAAACCATTGACGAGATGTACGATGGAGACTATGCCATGAAAGCCAAACAAAAAGCTAGAAAAATGAGTACTTTTTTGTTCTTGAAAATTTTTGAAGCCAGACAAAATTAGTTAGTTTATCGCTTTTTTAACAAATAAAACCCACGGCAGTTTTAGTTTTTATTTTAAAAAATTTAACCAAGGCTTCTTTTTATGCTTTTAACAGATTAAATAAACTTAAAACCTTAAATTTGCACGATTAAATTTTAGAGTCTCGAAATAATGCAAAATAAAATAACCAAATTCTTATTTTCTACCAGATTAACCTCCATTTTATTTATTGTTTACGCAGCTGCGATGGCTATTGGAACTTTTATGGATGCTGGACAAGAAACCTCACCTACACCTTATACAAGAAATCTTATTTACAACACTTGGTGGTTCGAAGCTATCCTCGTGGTGTTCATGATAAATTTTATCGGAAATATTCCGAAGTATAGATTGTGGAGAAAGGAGCAATGGGCGACTTTAGTACTTCATTTGTCATTCATCCTAATTATCCTCGGGGCTGGAATTACTAGATATATCAGTTATGAAGGGATGATGAGTATTCGTGAAGGTGAAACAGAAAACGTGATGCTTTCTCATAAAACATATATTACCGCTTATATAGATGGTGATTATATGGTGAATGGTCAGGCTCAAAGAAAAATTGTTGAAGAAGAAGTCGATTTTTCACCTCGATTAAATAATAAATTCCACTACAAAACGGATTACAACAAGCAAGACGTTACCTTCGAACTTGAAAAATTTGTAGGAAGTGCAGAAAAAGATGTCGTTCCAGACGAAAACGGAAAAGAATACTTAAAAATGGTTGAAGCGGGTGATGGTTTACCTCATAATCATTTTTTGGAATCTGGAGAAGTGCAAAGCATTCACAACATTTTATTTTCTTTAAATAAAGAAGTCCCAGGCGCTGTTAATATTACTTCAACTGAAAATGGATTAACCATACAATCGCCTTTTGAAGGGGAGTACATGACCATGGCCACAGGGCTTACGGGTGAATTAGTAAAGGACAGCCTTCAACCACTTGTTTTACGTTCTAGATATGTTATAGGGAACATGCAAATAGTGTTTCCAAAACCTGTTGTGAAGGGAACCTTTGATATTGTAAAGAAATCAGAAATGTTGGCAGGAGACGAAGACGGTCTGGTGTTGAAAATAACGTCTAATGGCGAGACAGAACGTGTTAGATTATTAGGTGGTCAAGGGTATAGTAAACCATTTGAAACAGTTCATATTGCAGGTTTAGATATAGCGGTAAAATATGGTTCAAAAACGATAGAACTACCATTTAGTATAAAATTAAACGATTTTATTGCGGATAAATATCCAGGAACAGAAAAAAGCTACTCTTCTTTTGCTAGTGAAGTAACTGTTATGGATGAAGAAACAGGTGATTACGATTACCGCATTTATATGAACAACATTTTGGACCATGGAGGATATAGATTCTTCCAAGCTAGTTTCGACCCGGATGAGTTAGGAACTAGACTTTCTGTAAATCACGATTTCTATGGAACTTGGATAACCTATATTGGGTATTTCTTGTTGTACTTCGGAATGATAGCTATCTTATTTGATAAGAGAACTCGTTTTGGTGATTTAAAACGCCAACTTAAGAGAGTGAAATTTAAGAAGGAAAAAGCATTAATGGTTTTATTTTTATGTTTTGGATTACATGGATACGCTCAAGATTCTAATCACAAACACAGTTTAGCTCCAACCAAAGCACAAATAGATTCTATTTTAGAGGTTAATATTACACCTAAAGCACATGCCGATAAATTTGCTCATTTAGTAATTCAGGATGCTGGAGGACGTATGATGCCTATTAATACCTATGCATCGGAAATGCTTCGAAAGCTAAGTAAGCATGATACTTATGAAGGATTTGATGCCAACCAAGTATTCTTATCTATTCAGGAAAGTCCTTTATTATGGTATAACGTACCAATAATTTATTTAAAGCCTCAAAAAGGAGATTCTATTCGTAAAATAATTGGAGTAGAGGAAAGTCAGAAATACGTGTCCTTAGTAAACTTCTTTACCGAAAATGGAACTTATAAATTAGCTCCTTATTTAGAAGAAGCCTATAAAGCACAAATTCCAAATGGTTTCCAAAAGGAATTTAAGGAAACAGACCAACGTGTAAATTTATTATACAATACCATTGAAGGATATGCTTTGCGTATTTTCCCAATTCCAGACGATTATAACAATAAATGGATTTCTTCGGTAGAATTTAGAAGAGATAATTATCGCGAACAGATTAAGGATTCGCTATATGGAAACTTTATCAATAACGGATTTAGCGCATACTTATTAACTTTAAACGCAGCTAAACAATCTGGAGATTTTACTAAAGCAGAAGATCTTTTAGATTCATTTAAAAAGACGCAGCATAAGTTTGGTAGTGAAGTCATGCTTTCGGATAAAAAAATCCAAGCGGAAATAAGTTACAACAAGTACGATATCTTTAAAAAGCTTTATAGCTGGTTTATGTACGCCTCTGCTTTAATGTTTGTTCTAATTATTGTTCAAATATTTAAAGAAAGGAGTAAAGCATTAAAAGTAGGTGTCAATGTTTTTAAATATATTATTGTAGGCCTTTTTGTGCTACATACTATTGGTCTTATTGTTAGATGGTATATTTCAGGACACGCTCCTTGGAGTGATGCGTATGAATCCATGATTTATGTAGCTTGGGCAACCATGCTATTTGGATTGATTTTTGGAAGAAAAAGTGATTTAACTGTGGCCGCAACAGCATTTGTAACTTCCATGATTTTAATGGTTGCACATTGGAGCTGGATGGATCCTGCTATTGCAAATTTACAACCCGTATTAGATAGTTACTGGTTAATGATTCATGTGGCGGTAATTGTAGCTAGTTACGGACCATTCACCTTAGGGATGATGTTAGGGGTGGTATGTTTGTTTTTAATGATTTTTACAAATAAAGAAAATAAAAAGAAAATGCTGCTGAACATTCAGGAGTTAACCATAATAAACGAAATGGCCTTAACTGTTGGCTTGGTTTTACTAACCATAGGAAACTTTTTAGGAGGTATGTGGGCCAACGAAAGCTGGGGAAGATATTGGGGCTGGGACCCAAAGGAAACTTGGGCTTTAATTAGTATTATGGTTTACGCTTTTGTAATTCATATGCGCTTGGTTCCAGGACTTCGTGGACGTTTTGCTTTTAACTTAGCTTCTATATTAGCTTTTTCAAGTATTATGATGACTTACTTTGGTGTGAATTTCTATCTAGCTGGATTACATAGTTATGCTAGTGGTGATCAAATTGTAAGTGTGAAATTCATTCTTATTGCCTTAGGAATTATTGCAGTATTGGCTGGATTAGCTTATTGGAAATACGCGAAGTTTTATAAGAAATAAAACCTAAAATGTTTAAACAAAAAAAGACTGCAATTTGCAGTCTTTTTTTGTTTAATTTAATTAGGTGTCCTATAGTTTAATTGGAGTTTTATCCAAGTTCAATTCGTCCAACATATCTTGGGTAAACTTATAGTGCCCACGACGAGTAATAATTTTAAATCTATCATCCTTCATTCTTGTAAGAACATCTAAAAATCTCCATTTAGATTTTAGTAATTTAGGTTGTTCAGATTTTAAACTTATTTCAAAATAATGTTTTCTACCACCTTTTTCTGCCACAATATTTGGAGTTATTGAAATGTCACTCCCTTTCTTGAGGTAAGATTTTGGTGTTTCATATCCTTCAGCATCAGCCTTGATGTTGTTGAATCCTAACTTTTCTAAATATGTTAAAGATTCCTTCAAAAATACTTCGTTTTCTAATTTTTCCTTTGCTATCATGCCATAAAGATAAGAAAATTAATTGGCATTTTTGGTTAATTCCTTGTTAAACATAATTTTAGTAATTCATTTTCAGTTAGTTAAGTGGTTTTAAGCCTAGTTCTATAAATGTCTGAATATTAATTCCATTTCATTGTTAAACCGTAAATTTGTATCATTAAATAATATAACAACCAAACATGATAGAAGATTTAGAAGCGAATTATGGTTACTTGTTTGAAGAAGAACTACTTCAAGAAATTAATCAAGTTGGTATTTTAAAGCAAATTCCAGAAGGAGGGAAGCTTATAGAAATTGGCGATTATATAAAATCTATGCCTTTATTAATAAGTGGCGCAGTTAAAATAATGAGAGAAGACGATCATGGTGATGAGTTGATACTCTATTTTATTGAAAAAGGAGATACCTGCGCTATGACCTTATCTTGTTGTATGGGACAAAAAAGAAGCGAAATTAGAGCAATTGCCGAAACCGATACAACCTTAATTATGATTCCTGTAGAAAACTTAGCTGCGTGGATGGGAAAATATAAAAGCTGGCAAAATTTCATACTTCAAAGTTATAACGAAAGAATGTCTGAACTTCTAGAAGCAATAGATACTATCGCATTTTTAAAAATGGACGAACGCATTTTAAAGTATTTGAGAGATAAGGCCATGGTAAATCACAACGACGAAATTATTGTTACTCATCAACAAATAGCCAACGATTTACATACATCCAGAGTGGTTGTTTCTAGAATATTAAAAGCTTTAGAGAATAATAATCAAATAAAAATCAATAGGAATAGAATTTCCTTACTCGATTTATAGATCAAAACTGAAAACAAATAATAACAAAACAATAATAGTTCTAGTTTAGAACATTTTTATGGATTTAAATACTACCTTAGGATATATTGGAGCACTTTTAATTGGAGTTGTTTTAGGTTTAATTGGAGGAGGAGGATCCATACTTACCGTTCCAATTTTAGTTTACTTATTTTATTTTAATGCCGTAACGGCAACAGCCTACTCCTTATTTGTTGTGGGGGTTTCATCTGCTTTTGGGACGGTAAAAAACATCCAAAAGAAGCGAGTGAATTTTAAAGTAGCTGTTATATTTTCGGTGCCAGCATTTATAGCCGTTTATATGACTAGACGCTATATATTACCTGCTATTCCAGACGATTTAATTCGGTTAAATGGCTATGTTATATCAAAAGATATGGCAATTATGACACTATTTGCTGTAATGATGTTACTAGCAGCAAAAACGATGTTAACAAATAAAAAGGACGTAGAAACAGATCAAGAACCAATAAAACTAAACTATCTATTAATTTTTATTCAAGCCATTTTTATAGGTTTATTTACTGGTTTAGTTGGAGCCGGAGGAGGTTTTATTATCATACCAGCATTAATAGCATTAGCCCATTTGCCAATGAAAGAAGCTGTTGGAACCTCGTTATTAATTATAGCAATTAATTCTTTAATAGGTTTTACTGGAGATTTTGGGCATTTAGACATAGATTGGTTATTTTTACTTGGCTTTACTGGTATTTCAGTAGTCGGCATTTTTATTGGATCCTACGTGTCCAATTTTATAAATGGAGCAAAACTTAAAAAAGGCTTTGGTTGGTTCATACTATGTATGGCTGTGTATATAATTTATAAAGAACTAACGGTGTAATGATTATTGTAACCTATGTTACAGCCAAAGTGGAATAACATGATTAATTTTGAACAATTGATAAATATTAGAATAAAATGAAGATTGAACAGATTTACACAGGGTGTTTAGCACATGCTGCTTATTATATAGAAAACAATGGTGAAGCAGCAATTATAGATCCATTAAGAGAAGTAGAACCATATATAAAAAGGGCGAAACTGGATAATGCAAAAGTTAAATATATTTTTGAAACACATTTCCATGCCGATTTTGTTAGTGGTCATTTGGATTTAAAAAAGAAAACAGGTGCAGAAATTGTATTCGGACCAACAGCTAAACCTGCTTACGATGCTATTATAGCTGAAGATGGACAAGTTTTTAACGTTGGAAATTATAAAATAAAAGTTATCCATACTCCGGGCCATACCATGGAAAGCACAACCTATTTGCTGATCGATGAAAATGGAAAAGAGCATGGAATTGTAACAGGAGACACCTTATTTATTGGCGATGTTGGAAGACCTGATTTAGCTCAAAAAGTAGCATCCGATTTAACCCAAGAAAAATTAGCAGGATACCTATTCGATTCCTTAAGAAACAAGATAATGCCGCTTAGCGACGACTTAATTGTGTATCCAAATCACGGAGCTGGTTCTGCCTGTGGGAAAAACATGAGTAAGGAAACAACGGATACACTCGGAAATCAGAAAAAGACCAATTATGCCTTACGTGCGGATATGACAAAAGAGGAATTTATAGCCGAACTTTTAGACGGTTTAAGTGCACCTCCAGGATATTTCCCACAAAACGTGATGATGAATATTCAAGGTTATGAAAGTTTTGACAATGTGATGCAAAAGTCACAAAAACCTTTATCTCCTCAAGAATTTGAAGCAGCCGCCAACGAAACGGAGGCTATTGTTTTAGATGTACGTCATCAAAACGATTTCGTAAAGGGTCACATTCCTCGTTCTATTTTTATTGGAATTGATGGTGGATTTGCTCCTTGGGTTGGTGCTTTAATAGTAGATGTTAGTCAACCAATATTGCTTGTTGCTCCAGAAGGAAGAGAGGAAGAGGTAATAACCAGATTATCTAGAGTTGGCTTCGATAACGTGATAGGCTATTTAAAAGGAAGTTTTGATGCTTGGAAAAATAAAGGACTAGAGTACGACTCGATTACCTCTATTTCTGCCGACGAATTTAAAGAGAGATATGAAGATGTAAAAGAGGTGATTTTCGATGTTAGAAAAGAAGGAGAATATACCGCAGAGCATGTAGAGAATGTTAATTTTACACCTCTTGATTCATTAAATGAGCATTTAGCTGATTTTCCAGATGATAAAACGTTTTATGTACATTGTGCAGGAGGATATAGATCGGTAATTGCTGCGTCCATCCTAAAAAGCAGAGGTATTCATAATTTAATAGATGTAGCAGGAGGATTTGGAAAAATTAAAGCTAGTGGAGTTCCAACTACTAATTTCGTTTGTCCTTCAACTTTAAAGTAATAGTGAATAATATATTTTAAAAAAAAAGAGTGGCAAGGAATTGTCACTCTTTTTTTATGTAACTTATGTTACTGAAAACAACTTATAAAAGATGTAATTTTATACTATTCAAAAAACTAAAAGTTAAAATGAAACATATATTAATAGCCTTGTTGCTTATAAGCTCAGTTTGTAATCTAAAAGCCCAAGACAAAGAGAGGATTGTAGTTCTTAATCGTACGGAATTCAAATCACAAATAGAAAACCAAAAGGTTCAACTGATTGATGTTAGAACTCCAGAAGAATTTCAAGAAGGACATATTAAAGGTGCCCAAAATATTGATTATTATTCTGAAGGTTTTACGGATGAGTTTAATAAACTAGATAAAAGCAAACCCGTATATTTATATTG